>JAAYBH010000475.1 GCA_012718935.1 Clostridiales bacterium | reverse complement strand
TGAAATAAGCTTGTTTGTGTTAAACTCATCAAGTGAATAGAAATATTCATATTCATCTCTTCCGAAAATCTCTTCAGGCAATTTTCCAAGGTCCTGGCCAGAAATCTTAAGGCATCCTTCAGTATATTCTGCGTCTATAAAATATGATGTGCCATCAGCTTTATCTGCACACAGATTCATAGAGAACCCCCCTGATCGCCAAATACTTCTTTGACAAGCCGGTAATATTCCTGCCATGCAGGAAAAGCTGCCAGTTCTTTTATGGCTTCGGCAATGCTTCTGTAATACCAGCCCTGCTCGGATTTGTTCTTCTGGTTGAAGCGTTCCCAAAGCTTATCACCGATTTTCTGATGATCGCGATACATAGCGCGGATATTGGAGAGCTTGTCGCCGAGAGCCAGCATTTTCACGTCAAGGGAGCTTTCTTTCATCAGAGCGTCGATTGTTTCTTGCTTTCGGATTTTCCAGGTCTCAGAAGCCGGTCTGGCTTCTCTCTTGTCTTCGCTTTCCGATTGGACAAGGTTTAAGACGCGCGTACCAAACTCAGCTTGGATCTGGTCAGCTGTTGCTGATGTATCTTCCAATACATCGTGTAGCACCGCGGCGGCGATTACCTCATCATCATCCGTTATGGAGCTGACGATAGCAGCGGCCTCAAGGGGATGTAAAATATAAGGTGTTGAAGTCCCCTTGCGAAGCATTCCGCTGTGCGCTGCTACTGCAAAAACGATTGCCCTATCCAAAATCATGCCCACCAGAATCACTCCGAATCTTCAAGTATTTTTTATTCACTCAGCATCCGTACCGGCAAATATCTTTCCGGAAAGCCAGAAGCTTCCGCTGACCACCCCTCCGGCTTTCGGAGCTTCCGCTGCGAGTTCGTCGCTGGCAAGGATATCAAAAACGCATCCCTGGCAGGTCGCGGCAATGTGCCAGTACCACAAACCGCCTTTTGAGTTGAAAAGACGTTCTGCGTACAAAATATGCCCGCAGAATATCGCATCGGCAGTCGGAGGGTCCGTCTCGTTGCCATCAGGAGTAAAAGTCCCTGATGGAATAAAGCTCTCCGGTGCCATTGGCGAATTACTCAGCTTATAATAAGCTTTGTCGTCTTCATAAATGCTCATGTTATTTGCGAAAGCCGTAAGCTGAACTTGGATGATTTCTTCGGCTTCTGTTTGCTTTCTTAACCCATAATTCACAGCTTCGAATACAATCGGATATTCGATGCCATAATCGTCCTGGGTTCTATGTGCCACCTCAGATGAATACCAAGCGCAAATTGTCGGGATTGGACTGTCATCCTCATCGACAATTCTATCAATTTTCAACAGGTTCCTGTTTGAGGATACAGCGTTAAAGGAGACAGCCTCAATCTGGCCTTCCTCGTTGCCGGCAATCCAAAATTCAACTCTGTCATCAATGTTTGCAACGCCAAGTATGCCGCTATTTATTTTATGAATACGGCTTTCCCTCGCCAGGTCGAAAACGAATCGCTCCATTTCCTCCTGCCCTTCAATTCTGATACCCATATCGGCGTAATGGTCCGGCATATGATCACTTCTTAAATCTATTTTTTACCGCGCCTTTTGTAATCCTCGTCAATCCGCTGTTTCCAGTTCGACGGAACAGCCTGGCTGGCGCGCATACAGCTGACGGTTTCACTAATGACCTCGTAATTGAGCTGCGTACCCTCGCTGTCGGAGTTGTAATTAACCGCTCTGTCTGCATTGATGCCGAATCGAGCGGCGGTCTCCACGGCGTCGATATTTGCGCCCAGGAAGATGAATTCCCAGCCGTAGCGTTCTTTCTGGCGTTCGATCATCCGCCGGACCTTGTCGTAGCCGTATTCCCGGCTGGCGTTCTCCATGCCGTCGGTTGTAATCACAAACATGATCTTTTCCGCGCGCTCCTCGTCGAGCGTGTTCTTCTGCGCGTTGCCAATCTTGTTGATAGTCCGCCCGATAGCGTCCAGCAGCGCCGTCGAGCCGCGGACGAAATACTCCCTGTCTGTGATCGGCGCGATGCCCTTCAGGCTGATGCGATCGTGGAGCAGCTCGTATTTGTCGTCGAACAGGACGGTTGTGATAACAGCCTCGCCCGGCTCGTTCTTCTGCTTTGCCAGCATTGAATTGTAACCGCCGATGGTGTCTGTCTCAAGCCCGCTCATGGAGCCGCTGCGGTCAAGAATAAAAACGAGTTCTGTCAAGCCTTTTTTCATGATGTGTCATCCTCCGTTTGTTTGATGACTTGAGGATAACACTCTTTTATTTATTGAAGGTCGCTTCACAGGCGACATTTATGCGCCAAGGAGATTCTGATCAAATTTGAATAGCGCTTCGTTTATGACGAAAATATCGTATTCACCATTCTCAATGAAGTACTGCACAATAAGGTCGGATATGCTGGACCGGGACAGCGCGAAACCGGCCTTCATCAGCAAATCCCTGGTCTGGTCGATGTTGAGCTCCAGCGCGACTGCCAATGCGAGAGCAGTGCTTTTGCTTGGTTTGTAATGTTGATTGCTGCGTATTTTTGAAAAGAGCTTGCGGTCGATATTTGCGCGCTTGTAAACTTCGACATCGGTTTTCCCCTTCTCGTCGATCAACCGGAACAGCGCTTGTGAAAAGGTCTCCTCGAGCAGGGACGTAATGTCGTTCAGGCTTCGCGGAGCCGCGGCCATCGGAATTTTTACAGACTCGGCAATATCCAGCGAGCGCATGAGATCCAGCTGGTCTTTAACCTCGGAGATTCGGTTTTGCCGAACCTGAAAGTGCTCGTCAATATAGTTGTCGTCTATGTAGGTTTGGATAGAATCAAACAGCTTGTCGCTCAGCTGGAAAGCCGACTTATCGAAAACCACAAGGTATACCATCATATCATGCCCGAACAAAAATTCGCTGATCGCGGATATGGCGACCTGCAGCGCCTGATCCTTCGGATAACCGAAGATGCCGGAAGAGATGAGAGGGAAGGCTATGGATGAACAAGTATTCTGCAGCGCCAG
>JAAYBH010000057.1 GCA_012718935.1 Clostridiales bacterium | reverse complement strand
TTGGCGTAGATGCCGTATATGCCCGAGACCGCCTCATACATGTAAGAGCTGCTGTCGACCCTGTCCGTATTGATCCCCGAGCCGGATACAAATCCGTCGGCCAGTATGATGGGGTAACCGGCCTGGGCGAATTTCTTCAGCACGGATACCTTTGCGGCCGTTATATCGTTTCCCGAGAAGCGGAACTGGTTTGCCTTCGAGCCCGAGCCGCCGCTGATGGCCTTTGTGCCGCCGATGGTCAGATAATCCTGTTCCCGGATACCCGCCATTTCGAAGGTGGCGTTGTAAATATCGCCGATGTTGGTGTAAATGAGGCCGTCCATGCCATTATCGTTATAATCGGTTCTGCCGTCTTTCATATTGAAGGATTCCGTCGACATGCCGATGTAGATCATATCGTACGTCTCGTTGATGTCCTCGATCTTCCCGATGAACTCGCCCGTCGTCATGCTGACGATTTTAATCTGGCTGTCAGGAAACGTCTCCTTCGTCGCGCCGATCCAGCCGCGCACCGCGGCTTTCGTCAGCGCCGTCGTCGTCACCTTAGCCGGCTGGAGCTCCAGGACCGTGATGCTCGTTTTCGGATTTGTCTGCCGGCGGCCTTGAAAATTGATGATATGACGGACGGCCGCCGATATGGTGACGTTTTCCGGCAGCTGATCCGCCTGTCCAGCGATCTGCTTGAGGAAGTTTTCGTCCTGTATGACGGTCAGAACATCACTGAAGCCGCTGGAATAGACCTCCTGGGAGAAGGCTTCCGTAAACAGTTCGGATGCCAGGGTGAAAACATCGCCCGGAACGTGGTTTTCCGGGTCCGGGATAATGGCGGTGCTGACCGTATTAAACGCGTTGAAGCAATAAACATTGTTGCTGACAAAGGTCCTGTCAGCGTCGCCGGCAATATAGGAGAGGCCCGGCCAATCGACCGCGAGGGCCGAAAGGCTTGTCTCGGCCGTGGCTGCAGCCCCCGGCTGCAGGCACAGGAGGCAGAGCTTTTCAATACGCTGGACCGGCGACCCTTCCGTGACGCCCTGTATGATGGCGTAATCGAGGATCACGGGCATCAGTTCGGCCGCCGCATTATACAGCGCAACGGCGGCGGCGTCCGGCAGGTCCGCGGAGGCGTAGCCCGTCACCGCGCCGGCGGCGGTGATGTCCGTACCGGCTGAGATATAGACCATATCGGCGGCCCCTATATCCGACGGCGTCACCTCTCCGGCCGGCTTGACCGTGACGGTGACATTCAACGCGTTATAATCCGGCAGATGATTCGGGTTGATCCCCGGGTCGGCGAGCCCCAGGACCTGCTGCTTGAACAGGTTGTTGTTTACATAACCCGCCTTATAGTAGATGCTGTTGAAGCGAACCTCATTGGAGGGGCCGTTTTGATCCGGCGTCAAGGTGTAATTCCCCCCCGAGCCGACGTGGGTATAACCTGTAATGGCGCGCGTGAAATAGGACGGTCCCGGTACAGCCGGGTCTCCGGTCATGAGCGGCGCTGTAAACCCGTCGCCCGGCGCGTCGTCCTGATCGCCGGAGTCAACAACGGCGGCGTAACAGCTCGTTTCACTGTAGGCGCCGGGCGCGCCGGTTTGCACCGGGTCGACATAATAATAGTTTACCGCGGCGTTGAAACCGCCGTTATCAAGAATTTCCTTCACCGTTCTATATTGACCGGTGACGTAAATATCACGGTCAAGAGCGTCCTTTACCTTCTCTCCTTTTTCGTCCTTGAGCTCGGTATAGACAGCCGTCGTGCTCCACTTCATTGTGTCCGTATCCGTGAGGTCCGTGCCGGCCGTAATGGGCGTAAAAGCGGGGCTGTAATAAAACCCATCGCCTCCGGACGGTGTTTCGGATGTATAGCTGAAATAGGAGATATTTTGGACATAGCCGCCGGATTCTGCCGGATTGTAGACGTAATCGGCCCTGAAGGCGCCGTTTTCAGCCTCGGTGAAAGCACCTTTAATGATGTCACTTTCGGCGGCTGCCAGCAGGAGCGTATTCCAGTTCTGCGGATCGTCTGCAAGATAAGCTTCCTTGTAATAGCTGCCATCTTCATAATATGTATTCCGGAGGGGCGCTGCCGCGGAATTCCCGAGGATACCCTTCAATTCAAGTCTTTCGAACAAGTCGTTGGCAATTTCGATTCTTTTTTCACGCGATGGTGTTTTGGAAAGGGTCGCCAGCCAGCCGGAAAGCTGGTCAGCCCCGCCGGTACAGCTGTCAAAGTAAGCCTGTTCGATCGGCTCCTGACCGCCGATATAATAGCCGAAGGACGCGGTTTTCACGTCCGGCACAATTTCAAGAATATTGAAGGTGCCGCTTTGGGCGACAATTTCATCGATATGCTTGAGTGACGCCGCGTTTCCCGTCATCCTGTCGGCATTGAACGTCGTCAGCGCCAATGCGAGCAAAACGACTGCCGTCACCGACAGGGCGGCGGCGCGGATATGCCTTAGCTTCGTGATGCGCACTTTCGGCTCACCTTCTTTCTGATCGGGGTTTATCCCAATGGAACGCCGGCGCTGATGTTCGGCACCTGATTTCTCAGCGCAAACGTCTGGTATCCGTTATAGGTTTCGCCGCCCGAGCCGTACTGAATCGTCACGATGACCGAGGCTGCGGTCATCGTGTCCGGCAATTCCGAGACAGCCGCCGAAAAGGCCTTGACATAGCCGGACATCGGCTGTCCCGCATCAAAAGCGACGGCGGAGAAATCAGGGGCGGCAGGGTTTAGCGTGTCCGCCGCGGCCTTGTAAAACCAGAGCTCGTCCTTATCGGATTTTTTAGCGAACTTGAAGACGTCGTATTGGGTCTCCGTTTTATTGATGATGTAGAGGCTGCCGCCGCCCGAGCTGACGCCGACACAGGCATTGCAGTCGATGATATACTCCTGGAGCTGGCTCATGGCCAGCTGGGACTCATACTGCAGATTGATATCCGCGGAAATCCTGCCGTACGTTCTGGAGCTCGTGCTGATCACAAATCCGACAGACAGCATGACAACGGCAAGGATCGCAAAGGCGACCACCATTTCTACCAGCGTGAAACCCTTATTTTGAAGCAGTTTTTTCATTGTCGCTCTCTCTTTTTCGTTTCAGCAAGCCGCGCTGAGTTCAGCTGGAAATACTAAATTTTCCGGTGTCGGGCCATAACGCGATCGTTCTGCTGCTGCCGCCGCTTTGTATGACAAGCTTTGAGTAGTACTCGGCGGCATACATGGGACTGCCGAGGCTGTCATACAGCGCCCACGCCTGGCCGATCTTTTTAAAGCTCCCGTTGTTTTTATTAAAGGCAATGACAATCCCGTCCGGACCCAGGGGCGTCCCCGCAGTATTGGAGCCGGAATACCAGGTCACCGAGATTTTGGCCCCACCGACCTTGACGCCCTGTTCGGTCGGGACATCGTTTTCGTATTTGTCGAGATAGATGCCGCCGTCTGATTCATACAGGCGCATGTAAACCTCGCCCGATCGCGTCATCGCGGCGACTTTTTGTTTGCCGAGCTCACCGGCGACCTCCTTGACGCACTGCTTCATCTCGAGGGAAAAGATTGTGCTGACGGACATTCCGACGATCGCCAGGCCGACAGCCAGAAGGGCGACGACCACGATCATCTCCATCAGCGTATATCCGGCATTTTTACAAGCTTTCCCGCTCACATGGATATCCTTTCCCGGTGCGTCGTCTCACGATTCGTTTTTCTTCCAGTTTTCATAGGTGACAAGAGTATTCATATCCCACACCCTGGAGTCGCCCGTGGCGCTGGTGCTGATGTTCAGAGGCGAAATCACCAGGGGGTTGAGATATCTGTACTGGATGCCGTCCTCGCTTATGAGCGACTGCAGCGCATCGGCGACGAGTGCCCTGCTGGAGGAGACGACGGCGCCGCTTTGAAGGGTAACGCTGCCTCCGGCCAGGATAAGTCCCGAATAACGGCCCGAAACAGTGACGTTGCCCGACGCGATGACGATATGGACCGACGCGCTGCTGTCGGCGTCCAGAGTATAATCGCCGCCGGTGACGATCGCCTTCGGGGTGCCGGTGTCCGGGAAATATACCGTCCCCGACAGGGCGTTCATGTCGCTGGAGTTGATGAAGTGGTCGTACGCCGACGGGACGCCGGCGGCGCTTTCCGTTCTGGAGAGGGTGACGCAGAGGTTCTGATGGCTGCTTGTAATTTCACTCACGGTAGCCGGCGGGACGCCAGGCGCCCCGAAAACAGGCCCCAGCACGTCGTCTGTGTCCCCTTCGCCGTCGCTGCTGTCTGCGCCTTCACTGAAGGTGAAGGCGTTACCGGCGAGATTTTTTGTGGAGTTGCCCGACAGGATGATACCGTCGCTGTAGATGTCCAGATACTTCTGGATCATCGGGCCGTTGCCGTTGTAGTAATCATTGAAATAATCGTTCGCCGATGCGGCATCCGGGAAATCAAAGCAAAAATAGATGAGCCTCAAGGACCCCACCTGCTTATGGATGTACTTGATATGGTCCTCAGCGCTTGTTATTCCGTAAGCTGAAAGATGTTTGCCGCCGATTTCCTGATCCAGGTCCACCGCGCTCCGAAGCTCCTCAGCGCCGGGATCGGCGCCCGTATACTCAAAGGGGTTTGACACGGGCCTGCCGCCGAGCTGCCCGAGGCAGCTGTCAGGGACGAGATAGGCCAGCTGATTCGATTTGGCGGAAACGGACTCGCCCATCAGCACATAACTGTTTGCTCCGGCGTTAAAGTTGACAAAGCTGTGTCCGGCCAGCATCAGCGCCCGCAGGGCCGACATGTCAAGGACCGTCTTTCTGCCGTTAATGATGATCGAGCTGCTCTCGCCCGGGTCCGTCGTGGAGGCGCCGTACCCGAAGTATCTTCCGGACAAAACGGCCTTCGTATTGTTGCCGTATAGGTTCAGGTCGTTGGCGATATAGGCGTCTCCGGCGATGCTGATCGTACCGCCGGCATCCAGCCTGATATCTCTGGCCCACAGCGACGAATTGATGTTGAAGGTCATATCGCCGCCGCTGACCGTGACGGGCCCGCCCGTGACAAAATAAGGCGCATTCTGGACATTGAACGTGTTGCCGGCTCCGCTGATGTCCACGCTCCCGGCGTAGACATTGCCGTGGATGCTGACGGTTCCGCCGCCGCCCTGCTGCCGCAGCGCGTCCCTGGCGACAATGGCGAAGTCTGTCATCGCCGTCTGCCGGCTCGTTGCGGAGGTGTACGGCAGCGAGGGCGCCTGTATCCTGATATCGGACGCGACATATGTCTCGAAACCGTTTGCCCTGTAGGTGACGGATACATCCTTTAATATCACGGCAAGGACGCTGCCGGAGCCGTCTTCGACGGATTCGACGAGGCCGGAGCCGCTGATTCCGGCGCCTGCGGGCTCGGAGACATAAGCTGCCAGCGCAGCCGGGTTGTAAACTGTCCCCGCGGCGCCGAAAAGGTCTGCTGAATCAATACTGTAAGTAAAAAGCTCGCTGAAAAAGGTATTTTTGAAATGAATCGTCTGGTCCTCCCGGGACATCGTATTATAACTGACCAGAACGCTTGTGTACGCTTCCCTGATGGCGTCCGACACCGCTTCCTGTACGCCGGCGCGGATTTCATTCATCACGGCCTCGGCGCTGTAGAAATTGACTTTTCCCGCTTTGTCGATTTTCTTCATCTGGAGGTTCACAAGGGAGAGGTACAGGAGCACGGAGGCCAGGACAGTCAAAAAGGTCATGGTGACAAGCACGACGATGATCGTCGAGCCCCTGTTGCCGCTTTTCTTTTTTCCCCCGAACCGTTTCATCATATCCAGCATCCAATCTGCCTTATTCAAGAGACGACGCGTCGAACACAGAAAGCGGCGCGCCCGAGATGCTGCCGTCCGCGTTAAGGCTGCCGGCCTCGTAAAGCTCAACTGTGACGCCGTACAGCCGATTCTGCGGCGGCGTGCCGATGAGGCTGCCGTTGAACGCGTAGGTATTGTACCAGTAATCACTGAAGCCGCCGGCGCCGGGATATCCGATGTAATATCTGAAAGAATGCTGCGCCCTGTTATAAAACATCTGGGCGTGGGGCGGCGTCGCGGAGGGGTCGTATTTCTCCCGGAGGATGATGACGGGATCGGCAGCCACAGCGGTCTGCCGGATCAGGTAGACGCTCATATCGATATTATCCCTGTTGTGAATCTCAATCATGTCGCTGCCCGCGCCGGGGCTCGGATAATAGAAGAAATACAGGCCGTAAAGGCTGTTCCCGCCTTCAGAATAGCTCCCGCTGTAAAAATCGCTGTTGATTGCCGTTGTGTAGGTCTGAGTGTAGACATCAAAATTATCCGGCGGCTCTTTGTCCGGGTTCGGCAGCGTATAGGTGAATTCCGCTGTGTATTGAAACAGCACCGTACAGGAGATGACGCCGTTCTGCCCGCCGATTTTTTGTATCGTTACCGTTGCTGTCCGCGCCATTCTGTCCAGGAAATAGGTGTACTGCACCTCGGTCCCGCTGTCGATCTGCGCCTGGGAGGCAAAATCCTTGGCTGCCATCACATCGGGATTGCTGTCATCGCCGGGCTCCGGCTGGATGTAGACGGCGTCCATGGGCTTGTAATCGACGATACCCGCCGAATTCCGCAAACTGTATTTTGCGGCGTTGATATAGAGCACGGCGTCGTACGCCTTGTAATCCGCGGTCACATTCCCCAGATGTATTTTATAAACGGGCCCGTCAGCCGCTTCCGCGCTGCCGCTGGTAATTTCTGTGTACTGACCGGCGCCCGTCTGGATAAATACCTGCGCCGAGCCGGTAATGGCGCCGAAGGGTGCGATATGCTCCTTGATATCCCCGATGATCGACGCGATATCGGTGGCTTCGTAGGTCTCCAGTATGTTCTGAGCCGTGATCGTCTGGTTTCGCACCTCCTTGGCCTTGCCGGAGGTTTTCGAGGAGGTCAGAAACGCGTGCAGAATCGGGACGACGACAATCGCCAGCATGGTAATGCCGATCAGGAGCTCCAGCAGTGAAAAGCCCCTGCTACCCAGCCTGATTTTTTTCATTGTCCCGCGCCCCCCCAATCCATCATACAGGTGCGATTATCCTGCGATGTTCCATCGCCTCCGCCCGCCGTTATGCGACAGCTCCTTCAGTCAGCTGCCGATCAAAACGTCCTTGCCCAGCTCGACAAAAGGCACGGCGGCCTGATGCTCCCCGATATCACGGCCGGTAATAAAATACTTGTCGATGGCGAAGCTGCCGAGGATGAGGCCGGTGGAGCTGTCGTAATTCATGTTCAGGCTGTCCAGCTTTGTCACGTCCCTCTGGGCTCCCAAAAAGTCGAGAGCCGCTTTCATCTGGTCGTAATTCATTGTGCCGTCCAGCGACGAGGCGAGCCTGCAGCCCGTCAGCGTCACCGTTTCCGCGGGGAGCGTGTAATCCGTCGTTTCCGTCACCGCCGTCATGGTGTAGACGGATTCCGGCTGCGAAAACGACAGCATTGAAATGTCAACGCCCAGCGTATTCTCCATATCCACGGCGAGCATGATGAAATCCTCGGGCGTTTCGGCGCTGTAGTATTTGCCCAGCGCTTCGGTGATAAACGCTTTGTTTTCCTCAATGCTTTTCTCATAGTCGGGTATCTGCTCGTGATACGCGCCAAGCTGATCGAGCCGGTCGTTCAGGACTTTTATTTCCTTATTGAGAGCGTCCGTCTTATCGGTGTAATCCACGTAAACCAGGACATAGGCCGCCAGGAAAATAATGAGGCCCAGAAAGATCATGATGTATTTAACCGTGTTTTTCGTCATGCTCATAAACGTACCCCCTAACCCTGACCGGACGCCAGAGCGCCCGTTTTTTCTGCCGGCTCCGCCGGTTCGGCGTTGTATTTGCAGTCCACCGAGAAGGAAACGAGGCGGTTGCCGCTCTCATCGGGGGTCTCGGTGATCTGCCCGACGACGATATCCGAAATTGACGCGAAGGAGCGCAGCTGCTGGATCGTTTTGGCAGCCGCCGGCTTTGATGTGACGGTGACATTCATGCTGATGCCTTCTTTGGTGCACCTGGCCGACAGGATGTTGATTTCGGCGGGCATCTTTTTTTCAAGCTCGTCAATAAACTGCCGCAGCTCGTCATTCGGGGACTTAATCGTGTTTTCGAATACAGTCATGTCGTCCTGATATTTCCTGTAGACAAGGGAATTGTTATAGACGGTCTCGGCATAGGCGAGGTCCGCGACCTTCCGTTCGAGGGCGGCCTTTTCATCCAGCACCGACATGTAGCCTATAATGGCGAAGGCCGACAGAGCTGCGCCGCCCAGGATACCCACCAGCAATATCGTCACGCCCATTGACACGGACGAGGTTTTCTTTTTTTCCTTCTTCTTTGCCTTTGAATAACGCTCCGGAATGAAGTCCACCGGGGCGGCAGAGCAGCCCAGGCATGAGATGTACATGGGCAGGACGGACGCCAGATTATTCGGCGCCGACACCTTGTCGAGCCTCTGCATCACGGTGACGGTCAGTCCCGTCGCCTCGGCGACCGCCTCTTTCAGTCCGGCCACCGGCGCGCCGATGCCCGTCAGGACGAGCCTTTCGATGGCGTTGTCCCAGTTGGAGGAGTTGTAGTATTCGGCGATGCGCGTGATGTTGCCCACAAGGCGTGACAGGTATTCGTTGGGCTCGCCCGCCGCCGGCTCGCCGTAGTCAACCGGGACGGTGGCGGTGCCGAGTTCCCTGAGCGCGCCAAGGTAATCACCCTCGTCATGTCCCGACCCGCCCATATATTCCAGCACATAGTCGTCGACGCCGCTTTGAAACATGCGCTGCATCAGGAGCTGGTTCTTCTTCAGTACCGTCGTGATGGAGTAGCTGCCGTTGACGTCCACATACATGGTCACGCTGTCGTTGTTCATCGTCTCCAGCAGGCGGAACTGGCTGTTGCCGCTGTAGTCCACCGCCTGGACCGAAAAGCCCATAAGCGCCGCCAGGCCGAAATAGCCGTCAAGGATCGCCATCGGCGCCGCCATAACGAGAAGACGGTTTCCGGCGTCCTCGCCGGTCGTCTTTTTCTCCTGAAGCGTATATGTAATATGGTACTTGCTCATATCCACCGGGAAGTAGTCGGCCGCGTTGGATTCAACGATGGCTTTGATTTTTGCTTCCCGGACGGGCGGTATGGTCACCTCGCGGATGGCGATGCGCCCCGAGGAAATGGTAAAGACGACCTTCTTGTTTTTGAGGCCGTGCTTCTGCAGGTTTTCCTTCAAAGCCGACGCGACGGCCTCGGGATTTTTGATCTCGCCGTCGGAAACAGCCTCCGGCGGCGTCCGGAACATGATGCAGCCGTGAGCCTTTCTGACGCCGGGGCCCATATTCGTCTCGCAGACCTTGATCAGCCTTTCGCCGAGCTCGATTCCCAGTACCTTAGTTGCCATTGATCCTGCTCCTAATCTCCTGTGTTTGGCTATGGATTCCCGCCTTCGCGTGACATGGGGGCGCTGTTGATACGTGTGAGGGGCGTGCGGGCGGCTGATAGCCGCCCCTACATGAAAACGATAAATTTTTCGGTCTCTATGGAGGGGCGATTATCAATCGCCCTCACTTCTTGACATTTCCACCGTGCGGTTTTGGAACGACGAGGGCGTCGTTCCCTACAAGCCGAACATGCTCAGGTAAGCGTTTAATATTTTGTCACCCCACATGGCGGCGAGAAAGACGCCCAGGGACAGGTACGGCCCGAAGGCCAGGACGGCGCCTTCTTTTTGGATGGCCATCCGGATGAGGTGCAGGACGGAGCCCAGAACGCAGCCGGTCACAAACGCCACGATAATCAGCTTCCAGCCGAGGATGAGGCCGCAGACGGCCATAAGCTTTATGTCGCCGCCGCCGATGCCGCGGCCGCCGGTGATCAGAAATACAATAAGCAAAAAAACGCTGACGGCAAAGAAGCCGATCAGATAAAGAGGCCAGCTTGACAAGTCGGTGGCCACGCGGGCGATACCGACGAGGGCCAGAAAAATGTTGAAGCCCTGCGGTATCTCATAGGTCCTGAAGTCTATGACGCTCAGCGCCAGGAGCGCTGAGGTCATAGACATATACAGGAGCGTTTCGACAGAAATCCCAAATCGATAATAGATTGAAGCGTACAGAACGCCGGTCACCGCCTCAATAAGGGGGTATTGCGCGGAGATCGGGCTTTTGCAGCCGG
>JAAYBH010000474.1 GCA_012718935.1 Clostridiales bacterium | reverse complement strand
CGGCCAGGTAACCTCGGGTTCGTTGGACTGGGCTGCGGCGTCCTGAGTTGCCGCCGGCGTCTGGCCTGCGCTGGAAGCGCTTGGGGCAGGGGTTGTCGATGGGGTGCTTGATGCTCCCGTATTACCGCAGGCGCATAAGCCAACGGCAAGGATAAGCACCACTAGCAGCGATAAGAACTTTTTCATTAATAACCCTCCTATTTTTACAGATATTTCGATATCCGTAATTTAATAATGTTTATCAGCCCGCTGTTTTCGGCGTCTTCTTAAAAAGCTTCTTGACTGCCGGTGAAATGACGGGCCATACAAGGACGGCAATTCCCAGAACGATAAATATGCAGGACAGCGGTCTTGTAAAGAATTCAGAACCGCCGCTGGTGGAATAATTGAAACCGCGCCTGATGTTCAGCTCGAGCATCGGCGAAAGGATAAAGGCCATCAGGAAGGGCAGCGAAGGTATCTCAAAAACATCCAGGAGAATTCCCAAAACACAGCTGGCAAGGGTCACCAGCAGGCCGAACATATTCCCCGTGGCCATAAATGCACCGATAAGTGCAACGACGATTACCAGCGAATACAGATAATGATAAGGTATCTTCAGTATGGCGGGAAAGGTTTTCATACCCAGAGTTTCATATAACAGGACCACTATTCCGGAGAGTATGCCGGCAGTGAATATCATATAAACGATTTCGGGATTCGTCCGCATCAGCATTGGGCCGACATTGATCCCATGCATATTCAGCGCCGCAATAAACTGCACACAAGCGGCGTCCCAGGGGATACCAAGTGCGATCATGGGGATAAAGGCACCGCCAATGGAAGCATTGTTCGCTGTCTCGGCGGCAATAACTCCGCCGATTGCGCCATGGCCCCATTCATCCTTGTTCTTTGCCAGCAGCTTTTCATTTGAATAGGAGATGACCGCTCCAACCGGGCCGCCAAGCCCCGGCAGAAAGCCGATGAACGCTCCGGTAATCCAGGACCTGATGACGACTCCGATATGGGAAAGCAGGTCCTTACCGGGAAATCTGAAGCGGTCCACCTTGACATTTTTCGATGAATCAACCTTTGATTGTTTGGCAAACTCCAGCAGTATAATTTTAGCCGCAAACAATCCCAGCATGATATTAATAATATTGAAGCCGCCGAGAAGATACAGGTTTCCGAAGGTAAGGCGTTCCGCCGCGTTAATCGGATCGCTGCCGACAGAGGCGAGTACAAGAGCCAATCCGACACCTATCATGCTTTTGATAAGGTTGCCCTTCGACAGACCCACCACCATTGTGACTGCGCAGAAGCACATCGCCGCATATTCCCAGGGCCCCAGCTTGACTGCCCATGTCGCCAGGATCTTGCAGGTCATAATGGCAAGTATAATGGAGGGAACGGTACCGATAAAATTGCTCATGACGGCAACGCTAAGCGGCCGAACCGGTTCGCCCCGCTTAGTAAATTCATAGCCATCCCAAACAGTGCATATTGAAGACGCCGTCCCGGGAATGCCAAGCAGTATTGAGCCGATGCAGCCTCCGCTCATTCCGCCGACCACGACTGAAACGAAAAGAGCCATCGCCAGAACAATGTTTAGTTTATAGGCGATCGGGAGCAGTACCACCATCAGCGTACTGCTTCCCAGACCGGGAATCGCGCCAAGGATCACACCTGCAAGCGAGCCGCATATCAGGTACAGAATACCTGACAGAGTAAAAATTTCTTGCAGAGAATCAAGAAAATAATTGATAATCATTTCTGCAGTTCCTCACTTCAGTAAATTCCATACGATTCCTTTTGGAAGGGTAGCATCCAGCGCGACAGCGTAGATCAAGTATATGGCCGCCCCTGCCACAATCGCAAAAATCAGGCTCTTGATGATTCTCTTCTTCAGTGTCGAATTCTTGTCGGATACGGAGGACAGCATCATGATCATGATAAACAAAATGACCGGTACTGTAATTACAAAGCCGACAAGCCAGAACATTAGAACTAGTAAAACATACACTGCAAAAAGAGAACCGGCCGCTTTCCACTGTGTCCGCGTCAGAAATATCTTCGTACCCTTCGTCGGGTGTACCAGAAGCGCATTTCCGCACAGCGCTATAATAATGCTCCCGATCATCGGGAACACAGCCGGGCCCGGATCGCCTTCGTACTCCGTGGTGCCCATACCCATACACAGACAGGCAATAAACGCGGCCAAAAGAATGCAGAATATGCCAAGAGCCAAATCCTTCTTGTTGAGCTTCGTCATACCTTCTCTCCCCCATTAAGTACTTAGAACAGGTCTTCGTCAGCACATTTTACAGCTGCTGCTCCGACCGATTGATCACTTCGTCCTGAATGGACTCCGGCAGCCGGGTAAAATAGGCACTGTAGCCGGCCACGCGAACCACAAGCTCGCCGTGTTCCTCGGGATGAGCCTTGGCCTCCTCCATCTCTTTTCTGTCCACCACATTGAACTGCACATGCTTTCCGCCGTGTGTCAGGTAAGTTTTGATCATCGAGCCCAGCTTCATAAGGTCTGATTTCGTCCTTATTGCCGTCGGATGCACCTTCATATTCATCAGCGTTCCCTGGTAGGGGTCCTGATTTACCTTCATGGCGCTTTGGAATACGGCTATCGGTCCGCTGACATCCTTTCCGTGGTCGGGCGAGAGCGATGCGTCGGCAAGTATGTCTCCGCCCTTCCGGCCGTCCGGCGTCGCTCCTGTTACCGCGCCGCCCGGCTG
>JAAYBH010000056.1 GCA_012718935.1 Clostridiales bacterium | reverse complement strand
CTACTGGTGCGCAGCTTTTTGAAAAACTCCGACATCAGCGACCGGCATTCTTCCTCCAGTATCCCGCCGACGACCTGGGGGGAATGGCCGAAGCGCTCCATGAAGAGGTTGAGGACGCTGCCGCAGGAGCCGCTTTGCTCCTCCTTTGCGCCGTAAAATACCTTCGGTATCCGGGCGTTGATGATGGCACCGGCGCACATGGGGCACGGCTCCAATGTGACATAGAGGGCGCACCCGCCGAGGCGCCAGTCACTCAAATATTGACAAGCTTCATTGATCGCCTCAAGCTCCGCGTGAGCCAGGGCGTTTCTTTCTTTTTCGCGGCGGTTGTACCCGCGGCCGATGACAGCGCCGTTTGCGTCAATAATGACGCAGCCGACCGGCACCTCGCCCTCAGCCATTGCCTTTTTTGCCTCCATGAGAGCGCTTCTCATATGCTTCTCGCGGTCCACCGGCAACCCTCCCAAACTGCTCATATCCTACCATATTTCGAGGCGATATGGTATATAATATGCCACTTTTGTTAATAATCAACATGTCACATCATTCATTGATGATTTATTACATCAGAATTTTTGGGAGGGTCAATATGCTCGTATCGGAACTTATGACAGACAATGTGATATCTATCTCGCCGGATGAGCCGGCGTCTCTGGCGGCGCGGCTTTTATTCCGGCACAACATCGGTTCGGTTCCCGTCTGCACGGAGGACGGACGACTCAAGGGTATCGTGACCGACCGCGATATCGTCCTCAGGTGCGTTGCGGCGGAAAACGACCCGGAGACGACGCCCGTCCGTGAAATCATGTCCAGAGGGCTCATCACTGTCAGCCCGACGGACGATGTTCGGGAGGCGGCCCGCCAGATGGCCCAGTCCCAGGTCAGAAGGCTGCCGGTGGTCGATTCGGGAAAACTCGTCGGCATGCTGGCGCTTGGCGACATGGCAAAAACCCACTCCTTCGACATGGAAGCCTCCAAGGCGCTGTCGGACATCTCCTCGAATATCCGGAAAAGGTAGTCTCGTTTTTGCAGTAGCAGAGCTCTTGCCCTACAGGAATATTACGAGTTTGTTGTAGGGCAAGAGCTCTGCTCTTGCCTGCCCTGTGTCAATATAGAATCAACCCATTGACAGAGCGGCACATTCATTATAAAATTACAAAACGATAAAATTCTGTCTTTAGCGACAGTTATCATATACACAGAATTTTGGAGGCACAGCACACATGAAGAAATACGGTTTAAACGAGCTGCGCGAGATGTTCTTAGCCTTTTTCGAGAGCAAGGGGCATTTGCGTCTGCCCAGTTTTTCACTTATACCGCAGAACGACCCGTCGCTGCTTCTCATCAACTCCGGCATGGCGCCCATGAAGCCCTGGTTTACCGGCGAGCAGGAGCCGCCGCGGCGCCGCGTCTGTACCTGCCAGAAATGCATTCGCACGCCCGATATCGACAACGTCGGAAAGACCGCCCGGCACGGTACATACTTCGAAATGCTGGGCAACTTCTCCTTCGGCGATTATTTCAAGCACGAGGCCATCGCCTGGAGCTGGGAATTCCTCACCGAGGTTGTGGGAATGGACCCCTCCAAGCTCTACCCCTCCGTCTATGAAAACGACGATGAGGCCTTTGATATCTGGAACAAGGAGATTGGCATACCCGCGGAGCGGATTACCCGTCTTGGCAAGGCCGATAACTTCTGGGAGCATGGCGCCGGCCCCTGCGGCCCCTGCTCCGAAATTTATTATGACCGCGGGCCCGACAAGGGCTGCGGCAGTCCGGACTGTAAGGTCGGCTGTGACTGCGACCGTTATATGGAGTTCTGGAATAACGTCTTTACCCAGTTCTCAAGTGATGGGGCGGGTAATTATACGGAGCTTGAGCACAAAAACATCGACACCGGCATGGGCCTGGAGCGTTTGGCCGTCATTTGCCAGGATGTCGACAGCCTGTTTGACGTGGACACCGTCATGAACATCACAAACAAGGTGTCCGATATCACGGGCGCGGTATACGGCCAGAGCCAGAAAACAGACGTCTCCCTGCGCGTCATCACCGACCATATCCGCTCGTCGACGATGATGATCTGCGACGGCGTACTACCCTCCAACGAGGGCCGCGGCTACGTCCTGAGACGGCTTCTGCGCCGCGCCGCCCGCAACGGCAAGCTTTTGGGCGTCACCGGCACGTTTTTATGGGAGGTCTGCGCCACCGTTATTGAAGAAAACAAAAATGCCTACCCGGACCTGGTGGAAAAACAGGATTATATCACCCGCATCATCAGGGTCGAGGAAGAAAACTTCAACAAGACCATTGACAGCGGTATGAGCATCCTGAACAGCCTCATGGAAGCGCATAAAGCCAAAAACGAGACCACCTTCTCCGGAGAGGACGCTTTTAAGCTCTACGACACCTACGGCTTCCCCGTCGATCTGACGGTTGAAATCATCGAGGAGCAGGGCTTTACTCTCGACAGGGTTGGTTTCAACCGCCTCATGAAGGAGCAGCGGGAACGCGCCCGCGCGGCGAGAGCGGCGCTGGGCGATCTGGCGTGGGCCGGCATTGACCTGGGACTCGACAATACTCCGACGGAGTTTACCGGCTACGAGAAGGTTTCCGATCACGGCCGCATCCTCGCCATTGTCTCCAACGGCGAGCTCTGCTCATCGGTCCGGACCGGTGATGAGGCCGCCATCGTGCTGGACAAGACCCCGTTTTACGCCGAGATGGGCGGCCAGTCGGCCGACCACGGCACAATCTCGGCTTACGGCTCCTTATTCAAGGTGACAGGCGTCCAGAAAAACAAGGGTGGGAAATACCTCCACTCAGGCGTCATGGTCGCGGGTGAGCTTAAGATTGACGATACCGTCAAGGCCGAGATTGACGAAGCGCGCCGGCGCGCCATCATGCGCGCCCACTCGGCGACTCACCTTTTACACAAAGCGCTGCGGATGATCCTCGGCGACCATATCCAGCAGGCCGGCTCTCTTGTGGAGCCCGACAGGCTGCGCTTTGATTTCACGCATTTCTCGGCCACGACGCCGGAGGAGCTCCGGATGGTCGAGGATCTCGTCAACAACGCCATTCTGGAGGGCATGCCGGTCAAAATCGTGGAAATGCCCATGTCGGAAGCGAAAAAAATCGGCGCAACGGCGCTGTTCGGCGAAAAATACGGAAATGTCGTCCGTGTCGTCAGCATGGGCTCGTACTCTACGGAGCTCTGCGGCGGCACGCACCTGGACAATACGGCGAAGGCCGGCGCGTTCTCCATCACAAGCGAATTCTCCGTCGCCTCCGGCGTGCGAAGGATTGAGGCCACCGTCGGCCAGGCGACGCTGGAGCATCTCAAATCTGATGACAAGCTGCTGTTCGAGCTGGCCAATGTCGTGAAAGCAAACAATACAAGTGAAATCATGCAGAAGCTGGAGCAGCAGTCAGCGGAGCTCCGGGAGCTGCGCCGCGCAGTGGACGTTTTCAGCGCCAAAGAGGCCAACGGCGAGGCCGCCCGCTTCCTGCTGGGGGCGCGAACTGTGGGGGATCTGAAGGTTTTGACCTCCGCTTTAGCCGACGCCGACGCGGACAAGCTCCGCCAGATGGGCGATTACCTGCGCGTCAAGGACGAGACCATCGTAGCTGTCCTCTCCTCCATCAGCGACGATAAAATTACATTTCTGGCCGTCTGCGGCGCCGAAGCCGTCTCCAGGGGTATCAAAGCCGGTGACCTGATTAAATCCATCACAAAAATTGCCGGCGGCTCCGGCGGCGGCAAGCCGGACTCCGCCATGGGCGGCGGCAAAGACTTATCGAAGCTCGACGACGCCCTCGCCGCCGTGGACAATTTTGTCATCGAAAAGCTGGGACAATAACGTGTCATTCCCGCGCAGGCGGGAATCCACGTTCTTTCTAAACTTGTTATAGATTCCCGCCTTCGCGGGAATGACAAACGATACGGAGGTTTTAGTATGTCCGACTGTATATTCTGTAAAATCATTGCCGGGGAAATCCCCTCGACGAAGCGGTATGAGGACGATGATGTCATCGCCTTCAACGACCTGAACCCCCAGGCACCGATCCATTTCCTCGTGGTGCCGAAGCTCCATATCCCCTGCGCCAAGGATATCACGGCGGAGAATTCTGCCTATGTCGCCAAATGCTTTGAGGTTATCGCCAAGCTGACGAAGGGCTTCGACACGGGCTTCCGCGTCATCAACAACTGCGGCGAGGACGCCGGGCAGTCGGTGAAGCACCTGCACTTCCATGTCCTGGCCGGACGCAGGCTGGGTGAAAAGCTCTGCGCGGAGATATGACGCCGCCTGTCAGCTATCAAAAAGAAAGCACCGTCACCCCGGACGATTGCCCTGGTGACGGTGATTTTTGTTTCTAACGAGTCTTATTCGATAATGATTGAGACCGCTGTAAAATGCGTTGAATCGCTGTAGGCGCCGTAGGCGACGAT
>JAAYBH010000473.1 GCA_012718935.1 Clostridiales bacterium | reverse complement strand
TCCGCCTGTGCCGACGCTCTTGACTGAATACACATTGTCATCGGCATGCTTAGCGACCCTTATTTCCATATAGTTATCGGGCCATGTCCCCTTGCCCCGAGCGCACAGTGCGGGATTCAAATAGCCGTCGCTGTCAGTCGTGATATCATAATTCAACGCCACACAAAACTCGTTGATATCGCCGGCCAGAACCGAGATTTCATTAAGCTTATATGAGGCAATGCGCTCTTCAACAGGAATATTTTCACTCGAATAATAATCCATAAATGTGGTAAAGGCGAGCTTCCCGAGCAAAACGAGGTCAGTTTTTTCTGAAATAAATGTTGACAGTTGTATGAAGGCTGCTTCGGGGATATTCCCTGAATCCCCGAAGCTCTCGTCAGGGTGGCCGGAGACATTAACGGCGCCGTTTGATGCAAAGGCAATGCTGAGTGCGGCGACTAAGAGCACTGAAATAACAATAACCCAAGCCGCCGGCTTTTTGAAGTTCATCACGTTCTTGATGCGCCCCTTGATATTCCCCTCTCCAAATGCCAGAGGACTCCCGTTAATCAGGTGTCTCCCCGTTGCCAGAGACAGCAGCGACGCCCCGTACGCACCCTTAATCTCACCGCCCATAAGCTTTAAGACACGCTCGTCGCAGGACATCTCCATATCCTTGACGGCTAAAACAAAGGCCACCCAAACAAGCGGATTGAACCAATGAACGGCCAGTGCGAGGAAAGCGAGTATTTTGACGATATGGTCCAGCCGCCGGATGTGCGTCTGCTCGTGCAGGATAACATAGCTCTGCTCTTCCTCACGCAGCGTTGACGGCAGATATATTTTCGGTCGAAACACGCCGAGGACAAAGGGCGTGACGATATGGTCGGCAAGATAGATGTTATCACGCAGACGGACGGCGCCGACGAGCTTCCGGCGCAGATTTACGAAAGAAATTACGCTGTATATAAGCATTGCGATACTACCCATAAGCCACAGAAGCGTTCCAAACGCCATTGGCGCTTCCAAGGGGTCTGCAACAAGCTGCTCTCTGCCTTGCGGCAGATTACTGTTTATAGCTTCACTGATGCCTGGCAGCGGCAAATTCACTTGCGGGAACTCCGTATGGACGATATCTGCAGGGATGAAGTTCATGCTGCTGTAGGCGCTGTCGTCTGATGTTGATGAGGGCATATTAAACAACCCCATCA
Source organism: Clostridiales bacterium (assembly GCA_012718935.1). Lineage (GTDB taxonomy): Bacteria > Bacillota > Clostridia > Oscillospirales > Oscillospiraceae > Sporobacter. Next base: position 1,474 of record JAAYBH010000473.1, on the reverse strand, counting down.
GTGAAAGCTGGGATGAAAACGATACAGGGCAGACAAGCCTGAAAAGCACAACAGCCCAAAGCGCGTATGAAAATACCTTCGGCGCTTTTTTGAAAAGGAAGCGGGCTGCCAGCACAAGAACGATAACGATACTGGCCGTCAAGCTCATATTAAGAATTTGAGGTAAAAGCGTGTACATCCACATCAGGTGTCACCCCGATTCCTGTCAATCAGGCTTTGCAGTTCACCAATCTCCTTTTCAGACAGCTTTTTTCTCATGGTGAATGCCGCCAAGAATTGCGGAAGCGACCCGTCGAAGGTCTCCTCAACAAACTTTTCGCTCTGGAGGGCGGCAAACTCCTGTTTTGTCATCAGTGAGGAAACCGTACTGTCGCTGTTTTGAAATATACCCCGGTCGCAGAGCCGGCGCAGCATCGTGTAAGTCGTCGATTTCTTCCAGTCCAGTTCTTTTTCACACAGCTTCACAAGCTCACCGGACGAAATAGGCGCATTGTCCCAGATAAGCTCGGCGAATCGTGTTTCCATCACGCCCAGTTTATAATCTTCCATAGTGGCACCTCAAGTCTAACGTCATTAAACCGCACCGCTAGTTTAATGCCGTTAGACCGATTTGTCAATAGGGCTGCAGAAATTTCTCTTCTTGCTGACTCTATGCTCCTTCTTTTACAGACATCTTCTGCATGTATTTACTTATATTGGTGACTGCGTTATACTAAGATTTGCAGGCACTGTTACACCTGCTCCTGCGTTCGGCGAGAGCGGCATGAAGGAGGCGAATCAGGAACATGATGAGTTTCAAAAAGCCTTCACGGGTTATCATTATTGCGGCGGCCGTGCTTGTTGTGGGATTATCGGCGTGCTTGATTATAAGTATGGCAAATGGCGCGGCAATAAACGGGCTTGTGTCGCGGGAAACGCCGCAGGTTTACCTGCTGGAGTCCGATGACAGCAAAAACAGCTTTGAGGCAATGCCGAGTGTAACGCTGTTCGAGAATGGAAGTGCAAGGCTCTCTCAGCCGCCAATCAGCAGCTACGCACTGATTGGCAACGGAGAATATTCCGTTCGCGGCGACAACCTGACCGTTACGCATGGTGGCTTTAAGGTAACGTTCTCCATTTCTGACAACGGCAGTACACTCAAGATTAAAACGACGAATCTCCATTTTTCAAAGGTTGACGCAGTATACAAGTATCAATCGAAAAGCGAACGCTACAGCGGATATGATACGGTTAACGGAGAGGTTTTGACGGAAAAAGCTCTTCGTGACTTGGAGAAGAATTCCTCAAGTCTCACGCGCGCTAATTTTGAAAGATACAAGCACATCAAAAAGGACCCGGACCAGCTCATCTTTGATGTCGATGGCAAATACACGCTGGTTTATAGGGTCGCATATGATGGCGGTCAAAGCGCATATTACGAAAACAATAGAACGGGCGAGGTTTCGGCAATTGTTCTGTCTGCCCCTGCATCAAC
>JAAYBH010000472.1 GCA_012718935.1 Clostridiales bacterium | reverse complement strand
TTTTGCAGTAAAATCTAACTGCTGTATATTGTTCTTCACAAATCAATTTTACGGCAAAAAAGCGTGAAGGAAAACCCTTTCGGGTCATCCTTCACGTTTTTTGTTGCTGTCTTTTTGAGACAGCCCCGTCGTGTTATTATACAAAAGGCTTGAGCAAATGTCCTGTATTCTTATCTGCCGCAGGAGCCGTCGCGCAGCCGGAGTCCCGAGCAGTTACCTTGACCTTTACCGCCCTGGCCGTTTTGACCTTTATAACCATTTCCGTTACCAAGGCCACCACCATTTGCGCCGAAACCCGCGCCATAGCCTTGTCCAACCTTACCGCCGCCGGTGCCGTCGCAGTTTGCCTGGTTTTCCGCTATCGCCGCAAGAATTTCATCGGCCTGTTCCTGTGTCAGCTTGCCTTCGGCAACCTTGGCGGCCAGGATATCCTTCTTCATTTCAAGCAGGGCTGCCTTGAATTCGTCGAGGACACCCGCGTCGTCTGCCAGCTGACCGTAGGTTTTGCCTGTTTCCGACTTCTCCGCGATAACATCGTCCAGAGTTTTGCCGGTTAATCCGGCGACCGCTTCGGCCGGGCTCCCGTATGCTGCTGCCGCCAGAGCGGTGACGGACAGCGCGCTTAGTATGAGAACAGCGACCCCAACGGTCAGGAATTTCTTGAGTTTTGACATATTTTCAACCTCCATTTAACGCCGTTTCCGGCTGGTATGGTTATAGGATAGATTGAACCTGTGTCAAAATTGTGTTTTTGATGGTGTGTTTTTATGACATCAGCAAAAACACACTGTAATTTCCGTGCCTTCGCCAACCCTGCTTGTTACACCAAGAGATATGTTATGTCTCTCAGCGATTTGCTTGGCAATTGCCAGACCCAAGCCCGTCCCTTCCCTATTCGTTTCGTCTCTGGACTTGTGAAACCGGTCAAAGATGTAGGGAATATCAGCCTCCGGAATACCTGTCCCATGATCCCTGATCTTGATGAATCTTTCATCGCAGTAAATCTCGATTGTCTTTCCCGGTTCGGAGAATTTGACGGCATTATCAAGCAGGATAATAAGCATCTGCCGCAGGCGTCCATAATCACCAACGTAATATATGCCTTTTCGAAGAAGCTTCGTTTCAAATTCAATGCGTTTGGCGTCGGCGAGACCGCGCACAGAGCGTACAGCGTCCTCCAGCACATCAGATATATCAATAGTCTCCTTTTCAATCGGGAAGTCCGCGTTTTGCAGTTTAGACAGATCAAGCAGGTCTCCGACCATGCTTTGCAGATATTTCGATTCACAAATGATCTGATTGTAATACTCTTCTATCTTATCCGTATCTTTGATAATGCCGTCCTTTAAGGCTTCGGCGGAACCCCGGATCACCGTAATCGGTGTTTTCAGCTCGTGGGTCACATTCGCGACGAAATCTCTGCGTATCTTATCAAGCCTAATCGCATCTTCCGCTTCCTTCAATATGATGGGGCTTGTAAAGCGTTTGGATAACCAAACAGATAACACAAAGGATACGACAAGGGCCCCGGTGAGGCTGATCACAAGTAAAATAACCCCCTGCGAGATAGAGGCGTTGATGCCTTCGATCGGAGAATGATAGAGCACGACGCCAATTATATCGCCGAGGCTGCTTTTGATAGGCACACCAAGCGTCAACGCCGACTCCGACAATAAAACGCTGAATTCCTCACTGTATATGGCATTATCGCGAAACACCTGCTGTATGACGCTTTCTGCATTGGCGGGAAGCTCGGGGTATGCATATGCCTGTTTAGCACCCATCCCGTGGCGACCGCTGGTAA
>JAAYBH010000471.1 GCA_012718935.1 Clostridiales bacterium | reverse complement strand
TGAATGCGCTTGTGAGCGCGCTGGGCGTTATGAAAAGCGAGATATGCGAAAGGCTGACGCCGATGCCCGAGCTTTTAAAGCTGCTGGGAAATGAGGCGACGCCGCCGGCGTCGCTGCTGTTTAAAAATGCGGCTGAAAAGATACCGTCGCTGGGCAGCAAGCCGTTCTCCACCCTCTGGAACCAGGCGGTGCACGAGACGCCGGAGCTCCTGTTGGCGCCGCCGGAGGAGCTTGCCCTGAAGGAACTGGGCCTCAGCCTCGGCCGGTATGACATCGGGGAGCAGAGGAGCGCCCTTCAGTACGCCGAGCGGCGCCTGGGCGACTATGCCAGGAAGGCTGAAACGGAGAGGGAGAAAAACTCCAAGGTTCACGCGTTTCTCGGCGTCGCCGCTGGCCTTTTTGCAGTCGTTATTCTTCTTTGATAAATGAGAGGGTCTTATGAATGTTGATCTGATTTTCAAAATCGCAGCGGTCGGGATCCTGGTTGCCGTCCTGAATCTTCTCCTTTCAAATTCAAAGCGGGAGGAACAGGCGCTGATGACGACGATTGCGGGTCTTGTGGTTGTGCTTATTATCATTGTCCAGGAGATCAATGAGCTGTTTGACATGATCAAGAGCCTGTTTGGTTTTTAGCGATGAGCATACTCATAAAAATCGCCGCTGTGGCCGTGGCGGGCACGGTGCTCGGCCTTGTCATCAAGAAAAACAGCCCCGAAATGGCGCTGATGCTCACCGTGTCGCTGGCGCTGATCGCCTTGTACCTGGCATTCGATACGATTAAAAGCGTCACGGATTTTATCAAGTCGCTGGCCGACGCGGCGAAGATATCGCCGGCTGTATTGACGATCGTGTTCAAGACAATCGGCGTATCCATCGTCACGAAGCTGTCGGCCGATGTCTGCCGGGACGCGGGTCAGTCCTCGGTTGCCTCCGGCATTGAACTGGCCGGAGCTTTTACGGCGCTGTACATATCCCTGCCGCTTTTAAAAACGGTGATGGGCATGATCGAGTCGCTTGTCTGAGCGGCAGAGGAGCACATTGGAGTTACGAATGAAAAAAGCAATCATTATTTTCATCATGACTTTTGTTTTGGCTCTCCTGCAGATGCCGGCAGCCTGTGCGGCTGATGCCGGGGACGTCCAGGCAGCGGCGATGACGGCGGAGGAGGTTCGGGAGAGCCAGGCGGAAGCGCTTGAGACGGACAAGCTGGAAAACGCGCTGCCCGGGGACGCCGGCAGCCTGCTGGGCGATTTGAAAATCACCGACAGCCTTGATCTGTCCGGAGGCGTCAGGAAATTGCTTGAGGGTGTTCAAGGCGGCGTCGGGGACGCTGTGACGGGCGGGCTGAAGAGCGCCGCCGTGATTCTGATCATTGCTATCCTGTGCTCGACGGTGAACACCGCCTTTGAGGGGGGCGCCAAATACGCCATTCTGGCCGGCGTGCTGGCCATTTCGGCCGTCAGCGTCCTGAACGTCAATGCGTTCATCGGGCTCGGCAGCAAAACCCTCGACGACATGAATACTTTTTCCAGGATGCTTCTGCCGACGCTGACAGGCGCCGCGGCCGCCAGCGGGGCAATTACCTCGGCGGCGGCTAAATACGCCGCGACCGCTCTTTTTATGGACATTATGATGTCGGTTGCCAAAAGCGTCGTCGTGCCGCTCATCTACGCCTATACGGCAACGAGCGTCGCCGAGGCCGCCCTGGGCGGCGAGGGGCTGACAGGCGCTTCGAATTTATTGAAGTGGCTGACGAAAACGATCATGATGGGCATCGTGCTCCTGTTTGTGGCTTACCTCTCCCTGACGGGCGTCATATCCGGCACGACAGACGCCGTGACGACAAAAGCATTGAAAACAACGATATCCACCGTACTCCCGGTGGTGGGCGGCATCATCGCCGACGCCTCGGAGACGGTCCTGGCGGGCGCCTCGATTTTACGCAATGCCATCGGCATCTTCGGCTTTCTGGCAGTGGCGGCAACATGCCTGTTCCCGTTTCTGCACCTGGGCGTCAATTACCTGCTGTACAAGGCCGCGGCGGGGGTGTCCGGAGCCATTGCGGACGGGAGGATTACGCGGCTTGTGGGCGCGGTCGGTACGGCGTTCGGCATGATGCTCGGCCTTGTGGGAGCCAGTGCGCTGATGTTGTTTATTTCAATTATTTCAGTCATAAAGGTGGCGACGTAGCATGGCGGATGCACTCAAAAGCTGGATCATCGGGCTTGCCGGCGCTGCGCTGGTGACAGCCGCCGCTATGACGGTGACGCCCGAGGGGAAGGTAAAAAAAGTCGTCGCGCTCATCTGCGGGCTGATGACGGTGATCGCACTTTTAAAACCTCTCGTGGGATTTGATTACACGGGCTTCTCGAAATATCTGATACAGCACGAAAACGACGCCGAGGCATTTTCCTCCGGAATAGAGAGTGAAAACGAAAACCTGACAAGACGTATCATAGAGGAGAGATGTGAGGCATATATATTGGACAAAGGTAAATCGCTTGGCATTACAGACCTGGCGGTAACAGTGACGGCTGTATGGAGTGAGGACGGTTACTGGTATCCGGCCGGGGCGAGCCTGAGGACGAACGCCGGTACGGAAGCGCGCGGTAAGCTGGGCGGCAGCATTGAAGCGGAACTCGGAATACCGCAGGAGGAGTTGATCTGGAGCATGGATAATGAACAGTAAAAAAATGACGGAAACCCTTGGGAAGGTATGGAGCCTGCTGAAAAAGAATAAATATGTCATGGCTGTCCTTCTGGTGGGACTGGTGCTGATCCTCCTCCCCACGGGGGCCCCCGCCGCTCAAAAAAACGCGGACCGCAGCACCGATACGCAGACAGCGTTTTCGCTCAGCGAACAGGAAAACCGGATCGCCGCCGCTCTGTCGAAAATTGAGGGGGCGGGCAGGGTGACAGTCGTCCTGACGCTTCAGTGCTCGGAGGAGCATGTACTGGCAAAGGATGAAAGCGAGTCCAGAAGCACAGGCGCTAATGGCGCTTCACCTGAAAGCAGTGTTGAAAAGAGCTCCGCAGTCGTCATTGTCTCGGCGGGCAGTTCGGTTGAAGCTCCGGTAACGCTGAAATACATATACCCCCGATATCAGGGCGCTCTCGTCGTCTGCGAGGGCGCGGATAACGCGGCGGTCAGGCTGCAGCTTGTCAGAGCGGTATCGGGTCTCACCGGACTCGGTTCGGACAAAATCATCGTCACTAAAATGAATAAATCTTGAGGAGGCATCATGAGTGAAAACATTTAAGAGGAACGCGGTTATCATTACAGTGCTGCTGTTCGTATGTGTCGCGGCGTATTTGAACTGGTCCTACAACAATTCGGACAAAGGTGAAACGGCGGCTGGGGTCTCTCCTCAGGATACGGAAGGGTCCGTCGTCGGCCAGAGCGCTTCGGCCGAAAATCCGGATGCCGGCCTGTACTATCAGGAGGAAATCACGGTCAACAGGGAATTTTTCGATGCGGCGCGACTCAATCGCCAGCAGGCAAGAGACGCGGCGGCAGCAACGCTTTCAACAGTCAGCGGAACGGAGGGCGCCTCCCAGGAAATGATCGACGCGGCGCTGACCGAAATTTCCGAAATCGC
>JAAYBH010000470.1 GCA_012718935.1 Clostridiales bacterium | reverse complement strand
TATTGCTGATGGCATCTTTGTTGTTCTTCGCAAGACGCTTGTCGGTATTTCGGGCTTCTTCCCATGTCCGCTTAATAACTCATTGCAGATTTCCCTTTTTATCCCATGAGTTATGGGGAAACTCAAAGTTATCATAACCTTGACGTACCGGGACCGGTATGATAATATATAACAAAATGAATAGCTTGTGTTTATTGCACATAACGTGCTGACGAGTGGCCTCGTCAAGGGAACGCGGATGAAATTTCCGGACTATCCCAGTAACCGTGAAGCTGACGAAAGGGCAAAATGTCACTGCCAGTGAGAATGATATAATTCTCCGGCGGGAAGACGCCCCTGTAGGTTGAAGCCAAGTCGGGAGACCTGTTTACACAATACACCCTGGGTTTGGGATAATGCTGCGCATGGATTATCCGTGCATTTTGAGTTGCTCCTCAGCCTATGGGGAGCAGCTTTTTGTTGCTCCTACTCGCTTATTCATTTTTTGTTACACAATGTTGGGAGAGACAAAATGAAAAAACTCACGGCACTGCTCATCGCACTTATCCTTATCTTATCTGTCGCCGCCTGCGCGCCGAAAGCGCCCGAAGCATCGCCTTCGCCGGCTGATACCTCGATCACCGTCACCGACATGACCGGGCGCGTTGTCACACTCACCAAACCTGCAGAAAAAATTGTAGCCATCACGGCATCCGACTGCGAAATTATCTATGCCGTCGGCGCGGGCAATACGCTTATCGGCCGCGGTGAATATTGCGATTATCCGCCGGAAGTCCTGGACATCGCCTCCGTGCAGTCCGGCTCCGACACCAATATCGAACAGATCGTCGCATTGAAGCCAGACGCCGTCTTGATGAGCACAATGGCACAGACGGAAGAGCATATCGCCTCCCTGGAAAACGCCGGCATTAAGGTCGTTGTCACCGACGCCAAGAATATCGAGGACGTTTACACCGCAGTCACACTCATCGGTACTGTTGTCGGCAAAAACGACGAGGCGAAAGCTGTCATCGACGGCATGAAGAAGACGTTTGACGACATCAAGGCGAAGGTTCAGTCCGGCGAGGCAAAAACCGTCTATTTTGAGGTCTCCCCACTGGAATACGGTTTGTGGTCTGCAGGAGCCGTTACTTTTATGGATGAGCTCGGTACGATGATGGGCCTTACAAACATATTCTCCGATGTTGAAGGCTGGTCTCAGGTTTCCGAAGAGCAGGTCATCCAGCGAAATCCCGACTACATCGTCACAACGACGATGTCCTACGACGGAGCCCAGAATCCGGTTGACGAAGTGCTGGGCCGTGAAGGCTGGGGCGATATGACAGCCATTAAAAACGGCAAGGTCCATAACGCCGACAGCGACGCCATCACCCGCCCCGGCCCGCGCCTTGCCGATGCGGCCAAAGAATTGTACGATTTCATCTACGGCGGCTGAGTTTTGCTGAGCTGCATAACAAACAGCCGAACCGTTTGGCATGTGAAGGAGAACCTGTAATTCTCCGGTAAGGGGGGCGTTGCGACCGTCCCCTTTACATTATTATAGCTGGATATTATATCTTTGGTTTGATGTATCAGCTCGGAAAGTAGACGGATTATGAACTTAAAAACTAGGCCCGAGGGCTTCAAGCTGACTGAATATCTTTTATTTGCCGCTGTTATGCTGGGAGTAATGATCCTGTGCATCAGCATCGGCAGCGTCAACATCCCTTTGAAGAATACGGCAACGGCGATCTGGAACACGGTTT
>JAAYBH010000469.1 GCA_012718935.1 Clostridiales bacterium | reverse complement strand
ATGCCGGGAACGATGCATAACACCAGCAGTATCTGATAATAGCCCAGCGCCGAGGTGTAGAACACAGAATCGCTGAAGAGTACGCACAGGCCATAAACGCAGGAGCCGGAGATTGCCGTATATTGAACGCCCCGCAGGAAACGGCCTGCGGCGTATTGTCCGAGATACAGCGAAAGAAAAACCGTCAGCAGCACGACGCTTATGTATTCCAGCATGAACGAGAGATTCCCGTTTATGGGAAAGTATGTCCATGCTTGGCTTTGCAGACATTCCCGCAGCGCCATGACAATGCAGGCCAACGCGAAATACAGAGTCGCTTTTGTACGCGACAGCAGCAGATAAATGCCCAGCAACAACAACGCCGCGCACAAAAACGCGCCTGCGACGGCCATACCCTTGACCCGGTCAAAAGCGAAGGGATCGGTGACGGTTCCCGCTTTGCTCAGGCTCAGCTCCGCAAGGGACGCGCCTCTTTTGGCATGATAGAACTGTGCGCTGTGGAGGATGATTTCCACTTTGCCGTCTGCGGCTGCCGCGTCGAAGGTGATATTGTTCTCCCATACCTCGGTGTCCTGCTTTGTGGTTCCCGGATGACCGGTCTGCGCCGCCAGGCTGCCGTTCACGTAGACGCGCATGGCGTGGCGTCCGGAAAGGGTAAGGGTCAGGGTATATACCCCGCTGTTATCCGAGAGACGCAGAACAAACCGCTGGGAGAGGTAGTCGGCGCGGATTTCTCCGTGGCGGTCAATGCTTTCGGGAATCCCTTCATCGGCGGCTTCCGGCGACAGATATGTATTGGGGTAATAGGTCCCTGCCGGAGCAAGACGGATAAGCGTTCCATCCAAGTCCGCAATGCCGGTCAGATCATACACGCCGTTTTGCGGCCTGACCGTGACGCTTTCAGGACTTTCCGGCGGCCTGACCAGCAGCATCAGGGCCAGCGTTGTCAGCACCGCCGCAAGGACAATGACGGTCAGCTTATGTTGTTTGAGCAAATTCCGAATGGAAAGCACCTCCCTGCGGCCTTTTAGGATTATTCCATTATTGTAGCCGTTTATAGATGAACTTTCAAGTAAATAACCCCTATGGACATGCGTAAAACAGCAAAATCCATAAGGGCTATTTTTCATGGCCGGAGAACTTGCCGTAGGGTATCAAGCAGCCGCGCCGCCGATCATATCAATACTCGGCCAAAAAAACGGAGGCGAGCCGCCGGCCGATCTCATCGTGATAATCCAGTTCATAGTCCGCCGGGACGCTGGTATGCAGCCTGAAATCAGCCGAATCGGTCTGAACGTAAAGATCGACGCAGTGCCTGGTATCCTCGTTGCTGCCCATGTCGTAAACAATGAGCCATGCGGGGTAACCCAGGAGAGCGGCGTGCTCCTCGGACTCTGCTATCGTCGTCAGCCTGATACCGTCCCCCTCAAGGCTTTTTATCTGCCCGAGCACGGCCTCCCGGGAGTAGCCGACCGGTGAAAGCGTCTCCACGGCAAAATAAACGATGCCGTCCAGAAGATACTCATATCCGGGCGTAAGGGCCTCCAGACCCTCCGTGTCAAATTGGAGCATCAGATCTCCCGGCACGTCTTCCGGCGCCATCTGATAGGAAAGCGGAGGCTCCATCTGGTCCATCTCGCCCGGGTCAAAAAGGCAGGTGCTGTTGAGCGGTATGAACTCGTTGAGCTCAGGCGTGTATCCGGCAAAGGTCTTCCAGACGTCGCCGTCCTCCGTCGTCAGATCAAACCGCACCAGAAGCTGCGTGATATAGCCCGACGGACCCCTCACAAACAGGAACCCGGCAACGGACACCTCTCCCGCCGTCAAACCGCCGCCCGTCTCCGCATAGTAGCCGGCAACCATTTTTCGCACGTCTTCGGCCACGCTTTCCCGGTCAAGCTTCAGCTTCTCCAGCGCGTCGTCCACGGACAGAAACCGGTTTGCCTTCCTGTCAAAGTTGTAGCTGTATAAATCGCCGTCGGTGCCGTAGGACGGGTAGATGGAGCAGGTGGTTACGATCTGCAGATAATCGTCGCCGGTGAAGGGGTAGGAGCGTATCTCGATCCAGGAGCCTTCCCCGCCGCTCTCGGTAAACTCGTTGTATATCTGCTGAACGCCGAATTTAACGGCGTTGTTGAGGGATTCGATCTCCGGATTTTTCCAGCCGTATTCCTCCAATGCCGGCTGCCGGCCGTCATAGCTGATCATCAGTATCTCGGCGATGCTGTCGCCGGGATACTCCTGGGTCATTGCGGTGATCTCGGCGCTGCTGTTGTCGATTGCCTTGCCGACGGAGGGGACGGCCGCGGCTGGGGGCGTCTTGCTGTCCTGTTCCGAACAGGCTGTTACGGCCACAAGCATGCTCAGCGCCAGAACGGCGCCGGCGAATGTCGCGGGTATTCGAATGGATTTCACGGGTTGAAACCTCCTAACCGGATAGATAAATTCAGGCCGGCGCAAAGACGCCGCCGGGGCGCGTTTTCCCGCGGATGTCAATCCTCCAGGAAGAAGACCATATTGTCTAAGGTGAGCTCGCGGCGGTTGTCCGCGATCGTCGGTTTGAACGTCGTGCCGGCCTCCGTCTTCATGGTGAGCTTACCGTTCACCACCGTATATGTACCTTCCAAAATATATTCGCCCTGGTCGTCATCGTAGATGTCCCAATCGTCCCAATAGAATTCCAGTTCATAGACGCCGTCCTCCGTGATCCATGCGCCATCTGTAAGCTCGCTGTCCGTAATGGCCGGAATCTCCTTTTCCGCGCCCTTCTTCAGGGTGAGCTCGTACACCTCGCAGTACAATGTGTCCTTGCCCTGCAGCTTAAAGACCAGGGCTTCGTCCGAGAGGCCGGTTATCTCAAAGGAACCCTTCTTTTCCGTCCAGCCGCCAAAGATCACCATGTCGTATTCGGCGTTATAGCCGGCGACGCTTCCGTCCTCGTCAAAATTGACGAACATCTCGTCGTAGTCCGCGTTGTTCCAGGTACCCGTCAGATTTTTTGGGCCGCAGGCGCTCAGCGTGCCAAGCAGCAGCAGCGCGCACAGCGCTATCATCGTTGTTTTTAAAAATGTCTTTTTCATTTTATATCCTCCGAAAAATTAAGATATGGTTACCCAACTGGTATTGTTTTTTTCGGTTATACGTCGTAACGGCTTATACGCCGCCGACAAGCAGCAGGGCCAGCGCGATATACGCGATGACAACCAGCATCGCCGCGCCCGCGCACACCGAAAGTATAATAAGGGCTCTCTTTTTCTCACGGACGGCTTTCACCAGCAGCCACACAAAGCATGCGCCGCATATAAGCAATAAAACCGAAGCCAACCAAACAGGCATATGACACATCCCATCAATCCTTATTCACGAGAAGCGCACGGACGCATGCCGCGGCCGGCGTCAGCCGGGATTGATTCCCTCATTTTCTTCGCTGAGCCGGTTGACGCGCTCAATGGCTTGCGCCAGCAGCACCTCCGGGTCGTCCTCCGGAGGATCGGCGTCTTTTTCAGCCTCGGTCTTCTTTTGCTCCTCCCGCCGCTTTTTGACGCGCCCGGCCGCATAAGCGCCGCCCGCGCCCGCTGCGGCGCCCAGCGCGCCCGCCCCGGCCGCGATGCCCGCGCCGACGGCGGCGCTCTTCTGCGCTCCGGCCCCGGCCGCCGCCGTGCCCGCCCCGGCGCCTGACGGCGCGGTAAAGGACGCGGCCGGCGTGTCCGCCGGCGCGGCGGATGCCTCAGGGGCCGCATTGTAATTAATCACTGTATTGTTCTGGGTGTATTCCACCGTCGTCGGGCCGGCCGCCGCGCCGGTCGGCGCCGCCGTGTTTGCCGCCGCCGCGGCCCCTGTTGCGCCGCCTGCCGCCGCGCCGCCCGCGGAAGCCACAACCACGGGATTTTTATAGAAATCCCGGTTGTGGGCCTTCAGGGCATCCACCTTTTTCACCTGGCGGCTCTCCAGCGTCGCATAGCCCTCGACGCTTTGCGTCAGTACGCTGCCCGCCATATTGATGATCGCCCGGGACTCTCCCATCTGGACGGCAAGCTTTTGAAGATTATTGCGCACGGACGCCAGCATTTCGTCGCTGCCGAGCTTTCCGCGGATCTGGTTGACGCGCTCGGTATAGCCGTCCATCAGCTTGGCGGCGGCCTTGAGCTCCTCGCCCTGTTCCCTTAAAACCTTATATGAAACCTTATATCTCGCCATGTGGGCGCTCCTTTCCCAAATCCGTCACCGCATGGTGTTGTTGGGCAGCTTCGGCAGCTTCGAGGCCTCCTGCTGTACGGCCTTTTCATTGCGCTCGTACGCGTCGGCGGAATCGTACAGCGCGTGTACAAGCCGCTCCACCGTCGCCAGACTTTCCGCGCATTTATCCAGGACCTTTTGGAAGCTGACGTTGAAGGCCGCCGCCGCGTCGCCCGTCCAGACGCCCTTCAGGGAGCCGACCTGGCTGTTTGACGTGTAAAGGGTATTGCGCAGGGATGTATGCACCTTGCCGATGTCTTCGGCAATTTTCCGCAGCTTGGCCGGATCGGCCTGAATCGCGTTTGCCATTATTTTCTGCCCCCCATTTTCGACTTGATGGCGTCGGCCGCCGCCATGTCGGCTTTGTTGTATGTATTGGCGATCGCCGTCAGGGAAGTCGAGCAGCTGTTGATCGCCTCGGCCAGCTGTACGAAGTTCTGCGTGTTCTGAAGATAGGCGTTTTGATAGGCCGAGGCGCCCTCTCCCGTCCAGATTTGCGACAGGACGCCCATGCTCTCATCCATTTTTTTCAGCTGATTATTGATGGTCGCGTAGTTTTTATCAAGCTCCGAAGCCACGCTTTTCATTTTCTGAATGTCGACAGTACTCTGCGCCATGCTTATTCACGCTCCTATATTCATATTTTCTGGGCCGACTGCTTCGCGGCGGCGTCCGCCGCCTGTATTTTTTTCGCGGCTTCCCGCAGAAAGGCGGCCACATCGCGCAGGTATTTGGCCTTTTTGGACAGGTCGTCCGAAACGCCCTGGATATATTTCAGGTAGGTCTTCGCCGCCTCGCCGGTCCACGCCGCGGCGACGTTTTCGTACACCGACCCCATTTTTTTGACGCATTGGTTCTGCATATCGGTGGCCAGCTCCTCCAGCTGCTTTGCCTGGCTGATCGTTTGATTGTAGTCGAATTTAATTGCCATTACTCCGCCTCCCTGACGAATACTCCGTCGTATCCCTGGATGACCAGATTTCCATTCTCGTCGATATGCGCAGGCTCGTTGGCGATGACCAGGGTCCCGTCTCCCGTGACATGCCATCCGCTGAAGCCAAAGCTATCGTCGTCGGTCTGATAACTGTAGCCGCCCCCATCCTGCAGCCAGATGGTGTCCCCCGTATCGTCGTTATGCCACTGGCCGGTATACGGCGCGTAAAGGTCTCCGGCCTTGCCCTTCCGGACAAAAACGCCCTCATAGCCGTCAACGGTCAGCCCGCCGCTGCCGTCGGGCCGGATCAGCGCGCCGTCGGAAAGCTCAAGATAGCCCTCCTCCGTGACCGTGTAATCCCGGGAACTGAAGCTGTCGCCCGTGGTGATGATGACGCCGCCCCGGTTGATGTCCAGGCTGCAGGTAAAGGCGTTATTTTCCCACTGGCCGCGGTATTCCGACAGCGCGCCGGAGCTCTCGCCGGCCGGCGTACCCTCCCGCGGTATCCCCGCGGGGATACCGGCCGGGATGATCCCCAGCGAATCCGCCGGCCGGAACACGCCGTCGTACCCGTCGATTTCCAATCCGCCGTCCGCCGCCCAGACGCTGCGGTTCTCGCCGTCAAGGCCCTTTATTCTGCCCCAGAAGCCGTCGTATACCCCGCAGTCGAGCACGCCGCCGCCGCCGTCATACAGCGCGTACAGCACGCCGCCGGAGCAGTCGAGCCAGCAGTCGCTGCCGGCGTTATACCATATGCCCGCCGCGGCCGAGTCGCCCGCGTACGGCGCCAGCCCGCCGGCCGGGGCCAGCCCGAGCTCGCCGCCGCCGGCTGTGAAATCAATGCCGACCTGCTGCGCCAGCGACGCATGGCCCTCCGCCTCTGTCCGCATCGACACGTGCAGGACGCTGCCGTCTGTGAGCAGGCAGAGCCACCGATATACATGGGTGGCGTCTCCAAAGGCGGACCACGATTCAGTGTAAAACGCCATGTAGTTGCCGGTGTAGGCCAGCAGCACGGTTTCGTCAAAGCCCGAACCGAATCCGAACTTCTCATAGGCCTCGTCGAGACTGTTCACAAAGATATCGTCGACGACGATTTCCAGTTGGACAGGGTAATCCGACTCGTAGTCCGAAATGCTCATGCCCTTGCCGTGCGTTGAGTCGTATTCGTATTTGTCTGTCAGGCTCTCCGGATATGTAATCAGCGCGCCGGTCAGGGGCTCCCTGTAGGCGCCGGCCGTTTCCTCCGCGCCGGCGAGCTCATCCGTATCGCCGCCGTCCTCCTGCATATCCTCCACGTACGGTTCTTCATAACCGCCGCCGCTGTCTGCCGAATCGCAGGCTGCAAGCGGTATTAAGAGCATCCACAGCGCGGTTACGGCGCATATCCATTTCTTCATTTTTTTGACCCCTTCTCTGATTTCACCGAAAGGTTTTTTCGAATTTAAGGGTTTTGCCGGTTTCCTGGACGTTCTGTTCCGTCTTGTCGTAAATCCCGGCGATCTCCCGCAGCGTGACGGGATACCCGGAGAGATTGGCAACCAGGTCGGCGGCGCTTTTCTTCACCTGCTCGACCGTGTTTTTCACGTCGTCGGAGACGTCGCCCTGCCATTCGCCGCGCAGGCCGGTCATCGCCTTGCTCCACTCCTGGCAAAGCCGGTCGATTTCCTTGACGGACGCGGCGACGGCGTCGGCGGTGGACGAAAACAGCTTTGTGTCGATTTTGCTTTCATTGCCTGTGGCCATGATGTTTCACCCCTTATCCCAGCGCGGAAACGCGAGAGAGAAGCTCGCTTTCCGTTTTGTCGAAATCCTGTGCCGCCTCCCGAAGCTGGGCGCTTATTTCGCGGTATTGGGCAAGCATCTCCTGCATGGCTTCCCAGTCCCGCTGATACCGGGTCATGAATTCCGCTTTAACGCTTGAAACCCAGCCCTTATCCAGCGTCTCCACGGAATCGGCGATTTTTCCCACGCAGCCTTGAATTGAATCCGTAATTCCGTCAAGCTGACCGACCGCGGAGAGGATCTTGTCGGAATCCACATTGCTCATATCGGGCATGGCTGTCTTCCTTTCTTCAAGATATTTTATTGTTTTTCTCTCCTTACAGGAGAATGATCGTATCTCCGCTTGTCACGCCCACCTCGCCCAGGATCTCCTGGTCCTGCAGCAGCCCCTGAAGGCGCACGGAGCAGAACAGGACCTGGCCGGCGTCGGCGAAGATTTCCCGGTCTTCGACCGCCGATATCTGTCTGATAAACTGCGTTTTCACATTTTTCACGGTCATCACGCTGTCGGCGGTGAATTCATACGTTTTTGCGGCGCCGGGTACCCGGACCTCCAGATAAATTCTGCTCATTTCACATCCTCCTCACTGACCTGCGGCGTCATGATCCTGACGGCGCCGCCGTCTAGGCCGGCGGCATATCCTATGCCCGGGGCAAGCTGGCGCACGTTGTCGGCGGCGGATACCGCGAACTGCAGAATGCTCTGCTGGTCGAACAGCCCGCCAAGATGCACGCCCCTGCGGTATCCCGCGTAGGTACGCATGGCCGTGTAGCGCGCCATATCGGCCCAGTCGTCCGGCGTGACGGCCGCGAAGAACTGTATTTTATGCCCGAAGCCCTTTTCAAGGGCAATCTCAAAGAAGCCGCTCATATCTATGCCGGGGCTGTAAACTGCCGAAATGAACGCGCTCATGTCGTTGATCAGAAACACGATGCGGTCATGGCTCTTTAAGGCGTTTGCGATATCGCCGCCCGCGTCCCGCGTATCCGCCACGATACCGTTCCGGTTTGAAAACTCGCCCACGATGACGGATTCCATCAGCTCGAACAGCTCCGCGTCGTTGTGGACGGCCCTGTCGAAGGAGACCTGCCGTTCCAGCGCGCCGCCCGGGTTATCGAACAGGTAGAGCCTCGCCTTTTTCGACTTTGCCTGTTTGGCGAGGGCCGTCAGGAGGTTTGTTTTTCCGGAGCCGCCCGCGCCTCCCACCGTATAGCAGAATTCCTCGTCGAGGTTCACCGTCACCGGCGCGCCGCTTTCCATATCCAGCCCGATGGCCAGCGTGTTCTGCGGCAGGCTTTTCACATCGGCGCGGCCCATCAGGGTGTCGAAGCTCAAATGATCCAGCTTGTAGCCGATCCGTTTCACGCCGTCGCCCTCGGCGGGCTTCATGGCCGCGAACCGGCGGCGGAGGGTCTGCACCTGGGAGAGGCCCTCGTCCTCCCGCACGCACAGGGCGGTCTGGAACTCCACCGGCAGCGGGGCCTTGATCAGGCCGCGCCCGGAGATGCGGTTTTCGGGGACGATTTCCGTGCGGTCGCCGATGACGGCCTCATATTCGAACCGGTCGGGCATCTGAAGGGCGATACCCGCTGTAAAATTCTGCCGGATACGGCTGCGAAGCTCGCCGGCGTTGTTCATGGTGAGCACGAGGTATATGCCGTAGCTGGCCGCTTCCCGGGAGAGCTGGGCAACGGTATCCTCATACTTCTCGTAGCTCTCGATAAAGGCCGGGTAGTTGTCGACGATCAGCAGAATCGCCGGGCAGTCGTCATGCTGGGACACATATTCCCGGAATGAGCCGATGCCCTGGGCCGAAAATTCGCTCTTGCGCTGGGCAAGGGTTTTCAGCAGCATTTCAAAGGTCTCGGAAATCGCCTCATCGTCCCCTTCAAACATCACGCCGCCCACGTGGGGCAACGCGGAGAACACGGCCATGGTGCGGCTGGAGAAGTCCGCCGCGTAGATGTTGACCTCCTTCGCCGAATAGCGGTTGGCGGCGCCGTAAATCAGGGTCTGAAGCAGCGTCGTTTTCCCCGAGCCGCCCGCGCCGCATATAAGCAGATGCCCGTCGGCGATAAAGTCCACGGCGCAGGGGTACTGATTCTGCCCCTCCGGATTGTCCGCGAGACCTATGGGCAGAAGGAGCGAGAACCCCTCCGGCTTCGGAACCTCCGCCAGGTCCTCCAGATAAACGGTTTTGGGAAGGGGGGGCATCCATATCTGCTTGATGGCCGGGATGCTGTTTTCATCAGCCAGCTTCGACGCGTATTGCACCAGGGCGTCAAGCTGGGTGACCTTTGCGATATTGTCGCTCTTTTTCTTGCTTTTCTTTTTAGGCACACCGTTTTTTCCGATGAGATTGATCAGCTCTACCTTAACGTTCTTATCGTCGGTAAAGGGCACGTCTGGCTCGTATTCCGCGCCGGACCAGCCGGATTGAAATTCCTCGAAGATTTCGTCGTTTCCGACCTGGAAATATCCGCGGCCAGTCCCTGTGATAAAGGCCGCGTCGGGCCGCTTGAGCATCTCGTTGCTGTCCTGCTTGTCGGCAACGCGCAGGCAGAGCCGGAAGCGGGTGTTGGACCAGATCTCGTCGTCGACGACGCCGCTGGGCTTCTGTGTGGCGAGAATGAGATTGACGCCCAGAGAACGGCCCACCCGGGCGGCGGAGACGAGGGCGCGCACAAATTCCGGCTGCTCCTTTTTAAGCTCGGCGAACTCGTCGGCGATAATGAGCAGATGGGGCATGGGCTCGGTGGCCACACCGGAGCGGTAGAGCTCGATGTACGCGTCGATGTGCTTGACCTTGTATTCGTTGAAGATGCGCTGGCGGGATTTGATCTCCGCGTTGATGGACAAAAGCGCCCTGTTTGTGGCGTTTCCGCCGAGATTTGTGATGACGCCGGAGAGATGGGGCAGGCCGACGAAGCTCTGGGCCATGCCGCCGCCCTTATAGTCGATGAGGATAAAGGCGATCTCATGGGGGTGGTAGCTCACCGCCAGGGAGAGGATGTAGCTTTGCAGCGTCTCGGATTTGCCGGACCCCGTCGTTCCGGCCACCAGCCCGTGGGGGCCGTGATATTTTTCATGGATATCCAGGTACAGCGGCTGGCCGCCGGATTTATAGCCCACCATGCTCTTCATGCTCTCATAGGTACGGTTTTCCAGCCACTTGTGCAGAATATCAAGCTCCTCCACCCTTGAGGTCTTGTACATATCGAGGAAGGTCAGCATATCCGGTATCGCCGCGGAGGCGTTCATCTCCCGGACCCTGTAATTTGAAAGGCTGCGGGCAAAACGCTCCACCTGTTCCAGGGAAAGCCTGTCGTAGGTCACGCGGTCTCTCTGGGGGAACAGCCCGATCGCGCTGTAAAAGCCGCGGTTTTCATCGTCATCCTGGACAATGGCCGTGCAGCCGCTGGGCAGCTTGTCGACGGCGTCCACCAGATAAATCACGGACATGCCCAGCTCGGGCTGCGGATTCATCAGGTACTTGGCCACCGGCTCATCCTCCACCAGCGACCAGTCGGCCACAATGACCACATAATGCGGCAGAAGCTTTGCCTCGTCCTCCTCGCTGCCGGCCCGCTCCAGCCTGTCGCGGATAACGCCCGATATGTGGAACATCACGTCGCCCACGGTGTTCTTGTCGTTGGCGATCATGCGGAGTTTGCCGTCCGGCGTCCACACATGGGGCAGCCAGCGGACGTAATCCCAGCTGTCCGCCTCTTTCATCGGGTATATGTAACACAGCCGGACCTCCGTATAGGCGTGAAGCCCCGCAAGCTGCGCGCTGATAACATTTCCGATATTTAATACGTTTTCCCTGTCCCGGCTCACGATGCCGATCATTCTGTTCCTGTAGGCGGAAATGTCCACGGGTACGTTTTTCAGCGCGGACATGGCCTGCTGGATCTCCTCCACCTTTTCGTTCAGGGGGTCGTGCTCCGCCATGAGCTGCTCCTTCGGCACCTCGATTCTGTTGGGAGATAAGATCTCCCCGGTGCCCAGGCGTATGGCGAGGAAGTCGTCGTGGGTGCTGCTTTTTTCCCAGAGGCGGGCGCTTCCCTCAACAGGGAAGTGAGCCACCTCCGCGCCGGAGGGCAGCATTCTTTCCAAAACGCCGTGGTTGTAGATCAGCTTCTGCTGGATGCGCTGGGCGATCTTCGCGATATACGCGGTGTAGTTATGGATACGGGAGGACTCGGACTCCGCCTCCTCCTTTTTCTGATACCGTATATTCAGCACCGCCCACATGCCGCCGATCAGTGCGGCGCCCACGGACATGACAATGCCGCTGACGGCCGACGCGCCCTCGCCGCCCATCATCATCACGCCCGCGACCATGGGGATCATCATTGTAAACGTCGGCCCGATGGTAAAGATCACCGGCTGCTTTTTCTGCCGGTCCTTCGACGGGTGCTTTTCGATCATAAAGGTCTCGTCATCGAGCTTCTCAACCTTTCGCGGGGTGCGGAGGAAGTACGCTTCCTCACCGTCATACGCGTGGGCCGCGTCGCCGTCTGCGGCCGTATCGATATGTATCGGCTTGAGCTTCCGGTCGTCCACCGCGCAGGCGCCGCCGGGATTGTTGATGGCGAGGACATTGCCGAGATAGACGATTTTAAGCCCGATAATATAGATCTCATCGCCGTATTTCAGCGTATGGTCGCCGGTGAGCATGCGTCCGCCCACAAAGGTGCCGTTGACGCTGCCAAGATCACGGACGACGACTCTTCCGTCCTCGCTGACGATCTCCGCGTGCTGCGGCGAGCAGAACTGGTTTTTATATGTGACGACGCTTCCTTCGCCGCTGCCGATCTTCACCCAGGGGCAGACTGAAAAATCAAGAAAATACTTGTCAAACCGGGTGTTTCCTTCGTCAACCTCGTTGAAGGTCACGGAGAACACCGTTTCGCGGTCTGCGCGCATTTCGCAGTTGAGCAGAAGGCCCGGGACAAGAACGGCCTTGTCGACAGGGCGTTCGTTAACGGTAATGACAAATTGCTCACTGCCGCTCATCTGCCAGACGTCGTCCCAGACCTCCAGAGGCAGCGTGATATCCTCATGCCAGCCGCTGATATGGGGCCGGATCGCGATGGGCACGTTTTTGTTGTTTGCGCTGGGGAGATATATCTCCTGAAAGCCGTTTTCAAAAACGACCGTCATTAACAACCGCATCATTTTACTCCTTTACGTCATATGATTGATACGCGGCGGCGCTCAGGCGTCGTCCACCGAAGCACGAATGCGGTTGAACAGCGCCATATAGTCGTCCGTCAGCTCTTCCGGGCAATCGAGCACGAAATCATAAAAGTTTGTCGCGCCGGTGCGCTCGTTCTGCCAAAGCGCCGCGATAAAGCAAACGTAGCGCGTTTCGTACGTCCCGGCATAAGACAGCTTGAAATAGACAAAGGGGAAGCCGCTGTTGTTATCGTAGAGGCCGCTGTCAAGCAGGGTAATTTCGCCGGGCAGGGAGGTCGACAATTTGTCGAGCTTTTTATCTCTGTAATACCCCATCTCCTCCCGCGTGACCTCGCCGTAGGACTCGCCCTTCGCGGCCTCGATGGAAGCGGCGCCGTCAAGCGAGGAGAGGAAAAGGCGGCTCTCCGTAGCGCTTTTAAGCTGGAAAACAGTATCCGGAAAACGGATCAGCATGCCCAGACCGTCGATTATCCCGCTGTCGTTAAGCGCCGCGTCGGGGTCGATATACAGGGTGCTCTCGGAATAGCCGTCGTAATCGTCCTCGTCATACTGACCGGCGTCCGTGCTGAACGCTTCGCTGTAAAAAATCTCCTTCTCAAAATAGAAGCAATTTTCATCGACAAAACTGATAAGCGCGGCAAAACCTTCCTCGTCATCGCTCTCCGCCCAGATCGTTCCGTCGTCCTCGACAATGAAATACCCGTAGATGCCAAGGATTCCGTCGCCGTCGTACAGCTCCCAGCTGCCGTCCCCGTCGGTGATGAGGCAGAATGAGCTCTTATCGCCGTTGAGATACCATCCGCCGTCATTCTCCAAAAGCAGGGAGGCGAAGTCGGGCTCGCTCGGGCCCTTGCCGCCTTTGCCGCCGAGAACAAAAACCAGCACAAGGACGACGGCGAGAACAATCACCGCCGCGCCGGCGATGATGAAGTGCAGCGGAACCGGAAGTTTCTTTTTTTCTCCGACGGCGGCCTCCTTCCGTAATGCCAATTTCGGCATACTGAAGGTTTTTCCGGCGGCCTGCCCGGCGGCCTGCGTTTTCTGCGCTTCCTTCCGACGGGCTTCAGCCTCGGCGGCCTGCCTCTGCGCTTCCTTCCGGCGGGCCTCGGCTTCGGTGGCCTGACGGCGGTCTTCGGCTTCAGCCTCGGCGGCCGCCCTTCTGCGGCGTTCCTCCGCTTCCCTCCGGCTCTGTTCCTCCTCCTGGGCAACGCGCTGCGCTTCCTCTTCCGCCCGGCGCTTGCGCTCGGCCACCTCGGCTTCCAGCCGGCGGACCTCCGCCTCGGCCTTCAGGCGCTCATCTTCCTTTTCCTTTGCCCGTCGCTCGGCTTCCTGCTGTTCCAGCTGCTTTTTGCGCGCGGACACAAAAAGTGCGGAGGTCGTATCGGAGGATGGCGCTCCACTGTTTGTTTTATTCTCTTCGCTCATTGATGACACCCCTTTAAAATTACTGTCGCCATAGAGATCGTTGCTTGTGCTTTCCTCTGGTTAACCAGGTTTCGTTTGCGCGGGCATATCCGCTTCTCATCCGCCGTTTCCTGATTCCAGCATTCCCATGATTTCGTCCACCGTCAGGCTCGCCCCGTTAATCCAAAACACGCGTTCCCCGTCCGTCTTCGGGTTGGAAAGCGCTTCAATTTCGGCAAACAGAGGATCGCTTAATTTGGACTCAAGCATCAGAAGAATGATGTTGCCGTTGTCAAACTCAACGGCGATCAGGTACGGCTGACCTTCCATTGCTTCGACCTTTACAATCTTCCGTTTCATAATCGCTCCCCCCTCGTGATTGCCATGATTTCCTCCAGGGACAGGGAAGGGCCGTTCTGCCAGTAGACGCGCAGCCCGTCCGTTCTCGGCCGCGTCAGCTGTCCGTTTTTGTGCAGCTGGATAAACTGCGGGTCATTCATCCTGGATTCAAGCGATAAGAGGATGGTCTGCCCGTTGTCAAAATGGATGTCCAGCATCGTGTCAAGCAGGCCCTCGCCTTCACGGACAGCCGTCGCGACACTTCTTATTTTCAAAATACCCGCCGCCTTTCAAAAACGCATGATCAACATCTGCCACGGGAATTCTATCATCCATTTTCAGCCGAAACGAAAAATCAAGAATATTTGATACCTTTTGTCACGACATTTCAGTCCCTGCTTACAACGTCTGTCATTATGTGTTATAATTGGATATTAAGAAATAAAAAACGCCCGGCGTGAGCCGGGCGAACAGACGAATTGTTCGATGTTAGGCGGGGGATATGGTATGAGTACAAGAAGACCGCGCATTCTCATTGTGGAGGATGAACCCGATGTGCTGCTTGTGAATAAGGAGCATCTTGAGGCGCAGGGCTATGAGATCATCGCCGTCCAGACACTGGCAGACGCCAGGTCCGCCATCCTTGACAACCCGCCGGACCTTGTGCTTTTGGATGTGATGCTGCCTGACGGCTCCGGATACGATTTTTGCCGGGAAATGCGTGAAATCACCACCGCTCCGGTGATATACCTCACCTGCCTTGGGCAGAACGAGGACATCGTCCGGGGACTTTGCGACGGCGGGGACGACTATATAACAAAACCCTGCGATTTAAACGTGCTGTCCGCGCGCGTCATGGCGCAGCTTCGCCGGTCGGGGCTTCACGGCGCGGGGCGTATCGACATGCCGCCTCTTTCGATCAACCTGCAGAACGGAACCGCGACGCTGGGCGGACAGGCCGTCGCGCTGACACAGAAGGAGCTTCAGCTTCTGGCTTACCTGGTGAGCCACGCCGGGCGGCAATGCCCTGCCGCCGATCTCTATGAAGCGGTATGGGGCGCGCCCTCCAACAACTCCACCCATACGGTGACGGCGCACATCTCCAGTATCCGCATAAAGCTGGGGCTAGATATCGACAGTCCCTTTGAAATCCGCTCCATGAGCAACAAGAGCTATGTGTTTTTAAAGGTCGTCTATGAATAGGCATCGTCCGCCTGTCCGCAATGTTTTATAGTCGTCAGATACAGGATTTTCATCAGAGCGCCATCGGAAACGAGGGCGCTCTTTGCTTTGACAGCCCTGTATCAAATATTCTTGATTTTCCGTTTCGGCTGGAAACAGATGATAAAATTTTCATGGCGAATGCTGGCTGTCTGTTCAAAAAAACAATCCACGAGGGGGAAAGACAATGAAAACCAACGTAACAAGTAAAACAACGAAAGTTATAAATGAAAAGTCGACTAATGAAAAAACATTTCAAGGGGCGAAGGAAATGAAAAAGTTTTTTACAATCGCACTGGCGCTTGCGCTGACTCTCTCTCTTACCGCTTGCGGCGGCAATGAGAACAGCAATGCTGACAGCAACAGTCCTCCCGTCACACCGAAGAGTGAGAACAGCGGGACTGCTCCAACGTCTTCACCGGGGAATAGCGAGAATGGGAATATACCCGCAGGCGCAGAAGAAATCGGGCAGGGAATCTATTATTATGAGCTTTATGAGCTTTCAGGCGACAGCGGCGGCGGGGCAACGCCCAGAGAAGGCGCGGACTTGGTGGTGAGCGACGTGCTCACGCGCACGGACTTTTTCGATCTGGTAGGCTCCGACCGGTGCGTCTATATCTCACTTGACGACTTGCTGTTCCTTGATTCTGCGATGGGACATGGGTGCTACATCTATTCCATAGCAGTAGGAACCATCGAGGGCGGGCTTATGGGCGACGACTATCAAGTGGTATACCGCGCCGCCGTGGATTACAGTGAATGGTCGGCTGCCATTTATGATGATTTCAGCGGTGGTATGGGCGATATAATCGGCGGCGATGACGGGCGCGGCGATACCTTCGATGATATCGGCGACGGCGAAATATATACAGACGCCCCGTATTGGGATGGCGAGTATATAGATAGAGACGCGGGATTCTCTATAACGGTTACCAACTACAACGATGTCAGCTTCTTTGATTTCGAGATTTATTTGCTCAGAAACGGCAGCGATGTACTTGAAGGAAAGGCAACGATCTCTTCTGATACCGACTACACGGCGGAATATGGCGAACTGTCATTCATCCTCTATGGGGATAACAGCGCAATCGAATTGTTTGCCCCGGAAGGCTCCGAATGGGCGCATTTGAGCGGCAATTATGAACGGATAGAGTAAAATCGTGCATTGTCGCGCAAATATCTATAAAAACATGGAGGTACACCTCACATGAAAAAGATGATTTCGTTGCTCTTGGCGGAGGGCTTGGTTTTGGCAATGTCCGCCTGCAACAATAATTCCACAACTCAGACGCCGCAAACCTCACCATCGTCCTCTCCGACGCGGGAACCGGAGAACATTGCGACGCTTGTCGCGGATTTTTCAGGCGGCAACAGTGACTTGGTAATCGAGCAATACAAACTGGGCTATTCAGGCGACTTGACGCCGGAGATACTTATAGACGGGCTAAGCGCACTGACCGGACTGGATTTCATCGCGGACGCGGTACAAACGGAAATGGGGGGAATCAATAGTGAAAAAACTAATCGCGTTATTATTTGCGACCATCATCGTTATAGCCCTGCTTGCCGGGTGTGACGGCATGAATACGAAAGCAAAACCGGGCACGGACACGGAACCAAAACCAACCATAACCGCCGACGAGGCAAGGGCGGATTTGCAGGCCTGGGCAGACGAGCATCCGTTTCAGTTGGGCAGTGAAATTGAGCCCGGAAATGACGAGTATACTGTCGATGGTGTGGAGTATTATCGCTTTTACCTTGGTATTATAAGGCTTGGCGTCGCTGAAATCCTTGTGCACAAAGAAACGCGTGGGATTTTCCATTTAACGTCGCCTTATAACGATGTTGGGTTTGAGCCGGCGGACGATTGGTATAACAGAGAACACGCTTCAAATTATATGAACACTGCTGAAGCAGACGAAACCACCGGAACCACCGAAACCGCCGAAGCCGCGGCAAAACAGAGAAACTGGTGGCTCGGTAATTGGTACGGATGTTGGAAAATCACCGACGCTGATGACACTTATATTGGGCGGAAGGGAGGCGAAATCGATACCTGGGACTGCTACGCGGTGATAAAGATTGACGAGGACGGCTCGGGCGTCATTTACCTGTGGGATCACAATATAGAGCTGAGAACGATAGAGCTGGGAACGATTGAAATCAGCCACGAACTGGATATGAACAATGAAGCGGGAAGGGTCGAATCGACGGGCGGCGAGTTGTTCGGATATCCCGTCGAAGACGAGGACTGGGTGTTGACGCCCGGACAATGGAATGATGAATATGACCACATGGTCGTTATAGACGAATTCTTTCAGTACCCCGACGGGGGCTGGATTACTTATGAAATCTGGCTGCGTCCCTGGGGGTATGCTGTGGGATGATGTTCCGGCAGATAAAAGGCCGCCTCATTATGACGACTGGTATGTGGGGGCCAGCGGTAAGGATATGCTGGAGGCAATCACAGACGCCGACAGAAGCATCCATTCCGGCGTACGTTAGTGGCCTGTGATGTCTATTATATTTCCGCGTCTGAAGAAAAAGACGAGTAACTTTGGGAGGTGAAACGGGAATGAAAGAAAATGTTCAAACAACAGCGCTTAACGACGCCGAGATCCAAGCGCGGCTGAACGTGATGCGCAAATCGGCGAACGCCAGGCTGCTTGCCTTTTTTATACTGCTGGGAGCCTGTTGTGGGCTGGGAGTGTGGGCGGGTATAGCCCAAAAAAACGGTGAAGACGTTCCCCAGGTGATTGTGTGGGGAATCCTGGCGCTGTTTTTTGCGGCGGTTGTGTTGTTTTTCATGCTTGTCGGGAAAAAAAATAAAATCAAAGCGTTTGTCAGCGAAAACATCACGCGGGGCCTGCTTGGGGAAGTGTTTGAGGTTGAGGAATATAACCACGGCGCCCACATAAGCGCGGACCTCATACGCGGCGCGGGGCTAACCGGGCAATGGGATAAATGTACCGGCAGCGACCTGGTGCGCGGCAAATACAAGGGACGTACTATTTTGTTCAGTGATGTTAAGCTGGAACGGGCCGAAAGACGCAAAAATTCGGACGGCGACACGGAAACTGATTGGGTAACCGTATTTCAAGGCCCGTGGATTTTTGTTGAGCATGACAGGCGGCTGGCGGCCACGCTCCGCCTGCGTGAAAAGCCGCCGCTGTTCAGCGCAAAAATGACAAGCGACATTGAAACCGAAAACGCGGCCTTCAACAGCCGGTTTCAGATACTTACATCAGACTGGCACACCGCGTTTCTGATTCTGACGCCGCACTTTATGGAATTTATTGCATCGGCCGACGCAAGGGCGGGCGGACTCACCAATATGTGCTTCAATGGAAATTTAATCTGTATAGCCGTGCAAAACAACCGCGATTCGTTTGAGGCTTCCGGAAAACAGTTAAAGGATATTAACCTGCTGAGGGCGGACCAGCGCAGGGAAATTACATACCTGACAGATATCCTGGATGAGCTGATGAGAAACGACGATCTGTTCGGCGGTAAAAATCCGGACGGTGATGTTTCAAGAGGCTTTGATATCCAGGACGATGCCGAAGCCTCTGTAACTGACGACGCGGCCCGAGCCGGACAGAAACCGGCGGGCAGGAAAAAAACGGGAATATTGCGCAGGTTCAATCCCATCGGGTTGATTTTGCTGGCCATTTATGCCGTGAGCGCGCTTTACACGCTCATAAGGCTTCCCTACGGGATCATACTCTCCACCGATATTTTCAGCCCCGATGCGGTGAGCGCGCCGACGCTGGTTTATATCCTTGTGCTGACGATCTTCGTCCTGGGGTTTATGTGGCCGCTGCTCACATTAAGGAGGCGCGGAGGAATAGGCGGACTTTTCACAGGTATTGCCGGTACGGCGCTCCTGCTGTTGTTTCATTATTTGTTTGTTGCCGCCAACCTCGGCGGCTGAGAAAGGAGCGGAAGCAACGATGCTCATAGGCTTCATTATTATTGTGGTAATCATTTTCATGCTCGCATCGTGGTTCATCAAGACATTTAACCGCTTCCGGCGCATGGCGGTTAAAATAGCCGAGAGTGAATCGGGGATCGACGTCGCCCTGACCAAGCGCTACGACACGCTGACGAAAATGCTGGATGTGTGCCGGCAGTACGCCATACATGAGGTGGAAACCTTCGGGAAAATCGTTGGGCTGCGACAGGGGATGACGATGGCCCAGCGCAGCGAGGTCAGCGCACAAATGGATGAGCTGACGCGGGGGCTGAACCTTGTGGCGGAAGCATACCCGGAGCTTAAGTCGGCGGCGGTTTTCAGCGACCTGCAGGACGGTATCCGCGACGCGGAGGCACATTTACAGGCCGCCCGGCGGTTTTATAACTCGAATGTATCGGCTTTCAATCAACTTCTTGTCACGTGGCCTTGCAGCATCATCGGGAAGAAATATACCCCGTATAGTTTCTTTGAAGCCCAGGACAGCAAGAGAGCCGACGTGTCAATGAAGCTGTAATTCAATAGGAGGTCATATCTGTCCTTTTGATGCTTTGATTGTATCAACATGCATACCATTAGACATCCTAAACATCCCCCATGGCGAGCACTTCGCCGCGCGGGGATGTTTTTTGCTCAATTTGCGTTCAAATCTGCGTCAATGTGTTCTCTCATGAAAAGCCCTAGACTGATGCCGGAAATCAGTACCGCGGCGGTACTAATCCCAAAATCGGAATAGGAGGAATCACACATGCGCGAGCTGGAGGACGGCAAAAAAATCATCGCCGTTGACCACGGCTATGGGAACATCAAGACGGTCAATACCGTAACCCCAACCGGCCTCGTCGCCTGCAAGACGGACCCCATTTTCACTGGAAACATTTTGGAGTACGAGAGCACCTACTACCGTATCGGAGAAGGCCACAAGGAATTCACGCCGGACAAGGCGTCCGACGACGAGTATTACATTCTAACCCTCATGGCTATCGCGCGGGAGCTGAATATTCACGGACTCCGGGAAGCGGATGTGCACCTGGCGGCCGGCCTGCCGCTGACCTGGATCAAGGCGCAGCGGGAGGAATTCCGGGCGTATCTTCTGCGGTACGAGGACGTCCGGTTTGTATTTAACGGCACAGCGTATCATATCCGGTTCAAGGGATGCAGCCTATACCCGCAGGGCTACCCGGCCGTCATCGAGCGGCTCGGGGATTTCCGGGGAACAAATATGCTGGCTGACATCGGCAACGGTACCATGAACATCATGTACATCATTAACAAGAAAGCCGTCGAGAGTAAATGCTGGACGGAAAAGCTGGGCGTTAACCAGTGTGTGATCGCTGCGAAAAACGCCGTCATGGACAGCTTTGGTATCAAGATCGACGAGAGCATCATCGACCACTTTTTGCGCCACGGGACGGCAGATATTGGGAAGAAGTATCTGGACTGTATCCGGGCCGTCGCCATTGCTTACGCGGACTCCCTTTTCGCCACTCTGCGGCGGTACGAGTATAGCCCGGACCTGATGCGGCTCTACATCGTGGGCGGGGGCGGCTGCATAGTGAAGCATTTCGGGCAATACGACGCCGAGCGCGTCACCATCATCGAGGACATCTGCGCCACGGCGAAGGGCTACGAATACCTGGCATACGCAGCCCTTCGGAGGAAGGAGTAGCCAATGGGCGGCAATATCCGCAGCACAAATTTGAGATTCAATCTGGATAAGCCTCTACAGCGGCGGGCCTGGGAGTACCTTCAGACGATGGACAAGAGGGCGTTTAAGTCCTACAGTCAGGCAATCGCCGTCTCGCTGGTGAACTTCTTCGAGCGGTATTACAAGACGCAAAGCGACCCTTATCTTGAAACACGCGAGCGCGAAGAACGGTTCGTGGCGCAGATTGTGGCGGCGGTTGAGAGGGCGATGGAACGAGTGCTGCCCGGCTTCCTCGCCGCCTACCTCGCCGGATGGATACAGCCGTATCAGGTGCAGCAAACTTTTCCTTCCCGGCCCGGTCACTCTCAGAATGAGGATGCGGTGGCAGCAGAGCAGGAAGTCGGTGTAAACGTGGATTGGGACTTTCTTGGCGGGTAATCTGCACCGGTACAGCACCAGACATTTCGATACCGGCACCAAAATCCATCAGCAACTTGCGGTTTCAGGTGACTGCACCAACAGGAACTAAAAATAGTATCATTTTTCATAAAACTCATACCGAAGAGCAGGAGATTTTACATATGAACGATGACAAGGAGCAATTGCAAGCCCAACACCGTCAGCAGGAGGCTGAAGCACGGGAAAAGCTGCGGGAACGCAAGTCCAGAACGCGGCGGCTCATTGAGCACGGAGCCATCCTGGAAAGCCTCTACCCGGAAGCCGTCACGATGGACGGCGAGACGCTGAAAGCGGCACTTGAATACATTTTCCGCAGACTTTGAGTTTTACGTGGAGCAAAAAGCTCCCGAAGGGCGCACTTACTAACCACCGCCCGCACGGGCGGTGGTGGCAGCCCCTGCGGGGCACGTGCGCCCGCCGCGGCGAGAGGCCGGATGCGGCATCTGCGGACGCCTTGCCGCCGGTGCTCCCGAATATGCTGCGTGGGAGGCATATTCAGAGCATCGGCAGCCTCCCGTGCCCTTCTGCTGAAAGTCACGGGAGACGGGGAACGCGTCAGGCTGAGGATAGCGCAAAGGATGCGGGGTGAACGGACACGGCAATTTATCATCTGGAAGCGAAAATCATAAGCCGCGGAAGCGGGCGCTCCGCCGTCGCCGCGACGGCTTACCAGAGCTGCGGCTGTATGACTAACGATTACGACGGCGTGCGGCACGACTATACCCGGAAGTACGGCCTTGTCTACGAGCAGACATTTCTTCCGCCGGAAGCGCCGACGGATTGGTGCGACCGCGAAAAGCTCTGGAACGCGGTGGAAGCTGCTGAAACGGCAAAGGACAGCCGTCTCGCCCGGCAACTCATCGTCGCCCTGCCGGCGGAGCTGGATAATGGCGCTTGGGTAGACCTGTTGACAAGCTACATACAGGGTAACTTTGTGTCACAGGGTATGTGCGCCGATATTTGTATCCACGACGCTGG
This sequence comes from Clostridiales bacterium, assembly GCA_012718935.1. GTDB lineage: Bacteria > Bacillota > Clostridia > Oscillospirales > Oscillospiraceae > Sporobacter. Next base: position 15,872 of record JAAYBH010000469.1, on the reverse strand, counting down.
CGACGGCAATCCACACGTGCATCTGATGCTGACGGTCCGGCCACTCAATTCAGACGGCACATGGCAGCAGAAAACTGAAAAAGAATATCTGTGCGTCCGTGACGGCGCGGAAAAGGGCTTTACCGCCGTCGAATTTCTGACGGTACAGCATGATGGCTGGGAAAAGCAATACCAGTACCGGGCCGGGAAAGAAAAGGTCTATCTATCGCCTTCCAAGGCCGAGGCGCAGGGCCTGGAGCGTATCTCTAAGCATCCCAAAGCAACCCGTTACGGACGTCAGAACCCGATCTGCGCGGCCTGGAACAGCGATGAGCAGCTTGTGGGGTGGCGGAAAGCCTGGGCCGATGAAGTAAACCGTGTCTTGGCTGAACATGGAAGCGTCGAGCGCGTCGATCATCGGAGCCACGCTGAAAGGGGCCTCGACGAGCTGCCCACCATCCATGAGGGCGTCTCCGCCCGTGCCATGGAAAAGCGCGGCGTTGCCGCCGACCGCTGCGCCTGGAACCGGGAGATCAAAGCGGGAAACCGCATCCTTCGGGAGTTGAAAGCGAAGCTGGACGCTCTCCTGCAAACCGTTCCGCAGATCGCGGAAGCCCTGGAGAATATCCGCAGCCGGCTTGTTGTTTTGCGGTATCAGCTTCTCGGCGTCGGTCAGCAAAAGTGGAAGTATCATGACTGGCTGGACAAAACGGCGCCGGTGTTTGAACAGTATAAGACTATCGGCAAAATTATCAAGGACAGGTCCTTGGAACGTAAAGAGCTGCAGACCGAACGCGATAAGCGTACCACCCTGCAATTTGTCAAAAAGCATGATCTGACTATTAAAATCGGCACCTTCACGGAGGAAATCGAGGACCTGAAATCTGAGAGAGCTATGCTGATCTCCAAACTCAGTTGCTCGAAGGACACCGAGGTTCAAAACAAGGAACAGTCCTTGCAGGCCATACAAAAAGAGCTCCCCGGCCTGGATCGCCGGGAAGCTGAGTTAACCGAAAAAGAAAAGCAGGAACTAGCAGAATACAATGAAGTCTCCGGCCACATCAAACCCGGAGATGCAGAGACCGTTTGGGATACCCGCGCCGAGCTGCGTCCGGCGCAGACGGCCAAGGTCGAAACCGCGTTGCGCAAGGGTTACGGCGACAAATTTGACCGGAGCCGACTCGCCGCCGCCCGTCGGGAAATCGGCTACGAGCTTGGTGAGGGTAATCTCGATGATGCCGCGCTCTCCGTCAGGCGCCGGCTGAAAGAGGCTCAAAAAACTCAGATAACGCCGGAGAAAAAAACACGAAGACAGGCTTTGGAAAGGTAAGCGCCATATCCTCATTCGTCTGCGCTGAGCTTTCTTCTGAATTGCTGGCCGAACCGAGCGCCGACTGCGGCGTACAGCTTTTGAACTTCCCGATATTGTGCCTCCAGCTGTTCCGGCTCGCCGGCCAGCAGCACTTCATACGCGTTCAGCGCAGCTTTGAAATACTCCGTAGCCTGCTGTACGTTGCCCATTTCGAGGCATATGGTTCCCATATTCCAGGAGATGCTTGCATAGTCTCGGGAAAGCTCGGAATTGAACTCCTTGACGGCCTTCGCGCATTTTTGCAGCGTCAACAGGGCCTTTTCCCGCTCTCCCATATCCGCAAGCAGACCGGCATAGTTGGTGATCTGTATCACGCTGTCGTTCATATACAGGAGATCGTGCCGCTCCAAAAGGCGCAGACCTTCCTCCATGTGCCGCCTTGCCAACGCCATCTGCTTTGTTTTGTGGTACAGATACCCGATGTTGGCATTTAGATTAGCGGCCAGCTGCGCGTTATCCGCTGTCACCTCCGCACATAGGGCCAGCGCGTCCTTTTCCAGCTTGATTGCTCTCTGAGGGTTGTTATGGAAAACATCCTCAAACGCTGCCTGGTAGTCAAACAGCAACGCTTGATCGTTCGGGCCGCCGCTAGCAGGCAGTATGCTGGTCATTTCAGCGATGATTTTCTCCATTCCGGACCGGTGCTGATACTTCTCCATATAGGCGAAAGCGTCCTCAATGAAGCGCAGATACCGAACCTCCTCGTCTTTCACTACGAGGACAGCAATGCTCTCAATCGTCTGAAACAGCAGCTTGTAATACGGGACATCCTCTCCGTGACGGAGACAGACCGCTTGAATCGACTCAATCAGATCGCCGCAATTAGTGATGGACGGTTTCAAATCCGTAACGGCAATCTCCTGGATCATCGGATGAAGGCCGATTTTTCGGCTCTCCAGCTGCCGGACAAAGCCGAACTCAGCCAAGTCGTTGATTGCGTTCATGTCGGACAGTCTTAGCCATTTGGCAAACAGCCTGGGCATGATGCCGGACGGAGGAATAAAGGCCAAGTTCCGCATGACTGTCTGCATCGGCTCCGAAAGCCGATACAGGGAGAACAGAAGGTGCAGATGGTCGTAGTACGTCGCTTTGCGGCTGATCCCATCCTTGACGACGCTGATTCGGTCCGAAGCGTCCATCGCCGTCTTTTGCTCCGTCAGCTTTTGTAGCAGAGCTTCCGGCGTCAGTATACCAGTTTCAAGTAGGCGGATCGACATCTCCACAGCCAGCGTGTGCCGGTGCACCGCTTCGATGATCTGCTCCAGGATCGGCCGATGCGCTTCCGCATCGGCATAGAAATTGCCGGCCAGCATCAGCAGGGTTTGCATATCTGATAACTCTGTTAGCTCATATATACGATAGTTAACAAACCGGCTGCGCGTGGTGAAAAGTAAGCGGCAGTTGTATTTCAGCATCACGCCGAGAAACGGTTCGTCGGACGCCACCGTATTGAAATTGTCGATGATGAGCAGCGTGTCGCCCTTGAGGCTGCGCAGGAAGCGGTTGTGCCGCTTAAAGCGTTCTATTTCGTTCTCCTCCGGCCGGTCGTCGGAGAAATACATATCCGTGATCATCTGCCGGAGATTGCCGGTATATGTGAAATACAGGATATTTGTGTATTCTCTTCGAAACGCAGCAACATAGCCCTTTGCCAGCTCGCTTTTCCCAATGCCGGGGATACCCTCGACGAAGATATGACCGTGCTGCTTCAGCAGCTCATGGACGGTGGCAATCTCACTCTCTCTGCCGCAGAACCAGCGGCAGGGACGCGGCGCGAAGCCGTCCAGCAGATAGCCGTCAATATTCGGAGACAGCGTCCCGCTTGTCTGTAGCAGCTTTGTTTTGGCGTCGCGCCTGATGAATTCGCGCGCCATGCAAAAGCACAGGACAAGACTGAGAAAATATGCCTGTTCTTTCTCAGCTTCAGGGGGATGGCTTGCACCCATCTCCTTCTTTTTCTGCGCCGATATGGTCACATCGTTGATCAGAAGGTCGGATATCTCCTGAACGCACATGGCGCTGTCGGTCAGCTTTGGGATGACGTTGTTCCTAATATCCTCAGCCAGTTCGTTTTGATGCTTGCCTGCGACATAGTACCCGCTGATGCGCGGACTGATCCGGGCCTGACCGTTTATCCAGCGGCAGACGGAGCCGTTGTCAAACGTGAAATCCGCCGCGGCGTCATCGGCGACAAAGCTGGTAAAGAGTTGGTACATCAGCTCTACCTGATCCGTACCGTAGTCGCTGCCGAAGTATCTGTACAAGATGGTCATGGCGGAGCTGAAATCACACCGTTCCACACAGGCCACCCCTCTCCGTCAAATCGTCAATTTGCGCTCAATCCCTAAACAATGTGTTTAGCGAATACTTCCTTTATACTGAAAGCGTACGGGACAAGCGTTATGGATGGTAATTATATCATAAAAAGTAAGATTGCATCAATCACATACAGTTCAGGATGATAACGGACAACCTCGGCGGCATATGTATGAGTACCTTGAAAATTTCAGCGAGGAGGACAGGACATGAATGTCACCGTACATTATCCGAAAAATGCAGACGATATGCGCATTCTACAAAAGCGGATAGCGACGGTCCATGCGCAGGCTGTCATCGGTTACATTCAAAAACTGCCTTGCCCCAGAGAGCAAAAAATGGACTTAATAAAAAAACTAGAACAGTCCCATCGGGCCCAGACAGACAGCTCAGGCAAAACCCGCTGATGAAATCACGGCAAAAATTGTTACATAAACAGCTTAATGTACTGCTTCTTTGAGATTCGGATATTCTCATGCTCCCATTCCCTTACCGTCGTCTCGTGGATGCCGAAGCGTTTTCCGAATTCCTTTTGGGTCAGCCTCATCTGTCGGCGTAAAGCACGGATTTGCGGCCCCTGCCCGTTCCGGATAAACGCGTTATACTTATCGAGAAGATCGGCAATATCAACCCCCAACAGCTCCGCGATTTTGCCCAGCTTGTCCGGCGGGTAATAATCAAGACCAGCCTCATATTTGATATATGTGCTCCTGTCAATCCCTGCGTAATCGGCGACTTCACGCTGAAGCAGGGCTTTTTTATATCGGTAGTACCGAAGCTTGTCCGCCGTGGAAACGAGCCTGTCCGGGTCTAAGCCGTTGAACTTCGCAGCCTCGTCCATACGGTGCGGTAAGAGCAGCTGAAAGCTGTGGATATACAAGGGGGCGTAAAGCACCTCCTTGAGAGCATGCTTCACCATTATGATCGTGTTTTTCCCTATGCGGCGGAACAGTCTCCATTTTACACGAAAAGAAGTGCGTTTCCCATCCCGAAAGCCCATATGAGCCGTTGCGTTAATATAGCATTTTCTATGCAGCGGCTTGCATATGTCGCCAGGCGCACGCGTCTGTCCGGCTTATATGTTGAAATACCCTTGATCAGCCCGATCGTCCCGATGGAAATCAGGTCATCCTGCTCGCTGGTTTGGGTGTAATATTTTTTAATGATATGCGCGACAAGCCGCAGATTGCGTTCGATCAGAATATTTCTTGCTTCCATATCACCCTGTATGAATAGCTCTATGTACTTCTGCTCGTCGGCCGCCGAAAGCGGTTTCGGGAAAGACCCTGCGCCTTCGGACATCCGCAGCATGAGAAACGGGCTCATTAATAAGATGGCAAATGTGGCAGAAAGCATATCGGCACCACCAAAAACGAGTTTTGTATAGTGTATTCTGCCTCTATTTGTCCTTATTCGCCCGAAAATTCTGAGCTTACGGCTTTATCTGTATGATTTCCAATCCGCTCGCCTCGGCGTAGCCTACCGTATGCATCGTCCCGCCGAAGCGGCCGTCATACACTGCAATGAGAATCGAGGAATGATCGACCATATACATGTTCCGGCGCATCATGCAGTCAGGTGTATACTTTCTGCTGACGTACGTCTCGGTGTCGCATAGCTGGATCAGCCTGAAATACCTGTTCCGCTGTCTCTCGCTCCATTTTGCCGCCTGGTCCTCGCAGGGCAGCGCCGCCTCCAGCGTGATATCGTCATGGTCCTCCTTGAAGAGCGCAACGGCTTCACAGAAATACATATCGCTGCCGAGGGCCATGCCACAGATAAAATGCCGGATTCCCGATATATATACCGCGGAAATGACATCGTCGAGCTTTTCCTTAAGCCGAAGGCAGCGTTCATCATTTTCATTCTGACCCCAGGGGAGCTTTTCAGGCCGGTAACCGGAAAAGCAGCATGACGTTCCGCGGCTGGATGAGAGCTTCATAAGCAAGACCATGCCTTATCAGTTATTTCATAATTTTTACCATTCTTATTTTATTATCTTTCCGATCGTTTGTCAAAATTTAATATTGAAATGCGCGCAGACCATGCTATAATAATAAATGACATTTGAATATGATGTCTTCAGGGCAGGGTGAAATTCCCGATCGGCGGTAAAGTCCGCGAGATGATAATTCTAAACAATTGTCATCAGAATTGGTGTAACTCCAATACCGACAGTTAAAGTCTGGATGGAAGAAGACGAAGCCGAACGTCAATGCGTTTGTTAGCTTTGTGGTCACCTGGAAGGCATGTCTTTCAGGTGTTAATCTTTTATGGAGGTCTTTCCAATGAAGTTTACCACAAAGAATCTCGTGATCATGGCTTTCTTCGTCGCGCTCTCCGTTGCCCTGCTTTACATTATCCACTTCCCGATTTTCCCGGCGGCTCCTTTTCTTGAATATGATCCTGCCGACATCCCGATTCTCATTGGAGGCTTTGCGTTCGGCCCTGTTGTCGGTATCATTTTGACGGTGGTTGCCAGCGGTATCCAGGCGCTGACAGTCAGCGCCCACAGCGGCGTCTACGGGTTTATCATGCATGTAATCGCAACCTCTACGCTTGTTGTTGTCGCCAGCGTCATTTATCGTATCAAGCATACGCGCGTGGGCGCCGTTATCGGCCTCGTCAGCGGCACGATTGCCATGGGTCTAGTGATGATGCTTGCCAATCATTTTATTACACCGCTCTTTATGGGCGTTTCGGCCGACGTTGTTGACGCCATGCTGCTTCCTGTCATACTGCCGTTTAATTTGATTAAGGCAGGCGGCAATTCGCTTATAACGTTTTTTGTATACAAGGCCGTTTCCAAGTACATCGTCCATGGCGAAAGGCTCGGCAGAGGAAAAAGCTCGACCAGCAAAGCCTGATAGGATACCTGCAATAATATAAGCGGCTGTGTCAAAAGATTATTCAGACACAGCCGCTTAATTTTACAGCCGCAGACGGCTCAGGTCCCTGCTCTGTTGCCGTACGTCCTGTTACCGTTGGTCCCGGCGGGAGGACCGTATGCGCCGCCCTGGATATTGTTATAATAGTTGCCGCCGTATGTGGAATAGGGCGTCACTCTCGGTACATTCGGCGCCACATTGCAGCCGACAAGTGCGAAAACGATTAAGAAAGCGATAAGAAGAGCTAAAAACCTTTTCATTTTTCCTCCTGATATTAAGGCCCGCCCCACGGACCCGACTCATTTGAAATAACAACCTTATTATTATCAGAAAGAAAAATAATAATGTGCAAAATAATGCCAAAGAACCGGCTGTCACAAACCGGTTCTTCAAAGCTGCTTCAATCTCTTAAACAGTCCACTCGCTGTGGAGAATAACAGTCAGTTTGAGCTCTCCCTTAAATTCCTCAAACCCGAGCCTCAGACTGCTCCAATCGAGCCCGCCGGATGCCTGATCCGTTCCGGCTATATGAAAATCGACAAATCTGACGTTCGGGAATACCTCCTTGATGTTTTCCAGAGAGTTGCCGGATCGGATAACCTTATCCACGCCGATTTCGGACGCCTGTGTAAAATCCTTGTCAAATACGAAAGTATCAAAATATTCCGGCGGCGTTAATTCGATCGGCTCGCCGTTCCCGTCGTATTTTCCCCAGACATATTTGTTTTTGTCCTCAAAAAAATCTCCGACCTGCGATGCTGTAAAGCGCTTATTTGACGCGAGATTAATCGTCGCATAAGGCGAGAAAACAACGCCGTACTCAGGGTGGACGACCTGAGAAAGCGCATCGTAATCATCCGCTTTAATATATCCGAGTATTTCAAAGGCAAACTCTGTGAGTTCGGCGTTTTCGACACCGGTATCAATTAAAACTGTTTCGGGCTTCGAGCCGATGCCCAGAATACTGTCAAATATCATATGACCCGATACATAATACACCGCCAATGACGCCGCCAGACCCACGGCAATACCAATTACAATAAACAGCATATATGTAAAGAATTTTCTCAATAAATTCACCTGCTTTCCTTATAATACTGAAACGAAAGTGGGAGTTTCTGTATCGTGCATCAAGGATACTTTAATATGGATACAATTGCAACAACAATAGTTTACAAAAGTAACAACGTAAAAATACCGTCAATTTCAAAATAAACGTTCAGAATATTAACAAAATAAAAACATTAACACCAGGTACTTGACATCATGGCAGCATAGTGCTAAATTATGGTTAGCACTCAAGCGTCGAGAGTGCTAACAGCGCTCAGGACCATAGCATTCGAAGGGAACGTACTCGGGATGGACCTCAGAGAGCGTAAAAAGAAGATATTGCGCGCTGTCATCGACGAATATGTCCAGACAGCCGAGCCTGTCGGGTCGAAGACGATTGCAAAAGATATCGGCCTGACTGTTTCGCCTGCCACAATCCGGAATGATATGGCAGAGCTGGAGTCGCTGGGGCTCCTCGAGCAGCCGCATACCTCCGCCGGCCGGATCCCCACATCATCGGGTTATCGTGTTTACGTCAACGAGCTGATGGAGCAGTACAGGCTTTCGCTGGAGGAAACAGAGACGATCAACCGTGCTCTGAAAAGCCGAATTCAACAGCTTGACAGGATAATTTCCGATGCGGGGCGTATTACATCGCAGCTGACGAGCTATCCGGCGTACGCCTTGGCGGCCGCAAGCAACAGCATCACAATATCACGCTTTGATATAATCTACGTTGATTCCGGCACGTTTATTATCGTTGTGATGATGAGCAACAAAACAGTGAAGAATAAACTTGTCCATCTTCCGTTTACAGTAGAACAGACGCAGCTGACAAAGCTCTCGACCCTGTTTAATGCCAGCTTCACAAATATCACGGAAGAAAAGATCACGCCGCAGCTCATATCTTCCACCGAAAGAGCCTCGAATGACTCAAATGGCGTCGTGGCTGTTATCGCAGGATTTGCATTAGAGCTTTTATCCGAGACAAAAGCAAGGGAAACACACATAACGGGTGCGTCAAACCTGCTGGAATATCCCGAATACAGGGATGTGGACAAGGCGCAGCGGCTGCTCCGGTATCTTTCCAGCGAGGGTGAAATCGCAAAGCTCCCCGTTCCCGAGGACAGCGGAGGAATGAAGATCACAATCGGCTCTGAAAATCTGGCCGAGGAGCTGCGGGACTCAAGCGTGATCGTGGCTCGTTATGACGCGGGTGACGATATGCAGGGGCTCATCGGCGTGGTAGGGCCGACGCGCATGGACTACTCAAAAGTCGCGGCTCGGCTTTCATATATTGCCAGGGGATTGAGCGCGCTCTTATCCGGCAGCGACAAGACGCCGGGTATACTAAGTGATGGAACCCACAACAATACCCCATAGGTAGACACATGAGTTAAGGAGTTGAGATGATGGGAAAGACAAAAAAAGACGAGATATCCGAGATTGAGAAACCCCTGACGGCCGAAGTTGTTGACGAGGTGTGCGAGGCTTCACTGCTCCCGGAGCTGGAAGCGGCGCTGCAGACCGAAAAGGAAAAATACCTCAGGCTGGCCGCCGAGTACGATAATTACAGGAAACGCAGCAGCAAGGAGCGAGAAGCACTGTTCACAGATGTCCGCTGCGACACGATCGCTCAGCTTCTGCCGGTCTATGACAATCTGGCGCGGGCGCTCAGCCAGGAGTGTTCGGACGAAGCTTTCTACAAGGGCATTGAGATGACAATGACGCAGCTGAGGGATATCCTTCAGAAATGCGGCGTCAATGAAATACCGGCCGTCGGCGAGCCGTTTAATCCCGAAGTGCACAACGCGATTATGCATATGGAGGATCCCGCTTACGGCGCTTCAATAGTTGCTGAGGAATTCGAAAAAGGTTTCATGCTCGGTGATCGCGTCATCCGACATGCTCTGGTGAAGGTTGCAAATTAAACCGTATTAACATAAAAACTACATTTATATATATCAGGAGGAAAATAACAATGGGAAAAATCATAGGAATTGACCTGGGTACGACGAATTCCTGCGTATCCGTTATTGAAGGCGGAGAGCCGATAGTCATACCGAGCGCCGAAGGTACGCGCACAATGCCGTCGGTCGTCGCATTTTCAAAAGACGGCGAGCGGATGGTAGGCCAGGTCGCCAAACGCCAGGCCATCACGAACCCGGACCGCACCATTATCTCGATCAAACGTGAAATGGGCAGCAATTTTAAAGTCACTATCGACAACAAGCAGTATACCCCTCAGGAAATATCCGCGATGATTCTGGGAAAGCTCAAAGCGGACGCGGAAGCTTATCTGGGTATGAAGGTGACGGAAGCCGTCATCACCGTCCCGGCATACTTCACGGACGCGCAGCGCCAGGCTACAAAGGACGCCGGCAAGATCGCAGGTCTTGACGTCAAACGCATCATCAACGAACCGACGGCGGCGGCACTGGCGTACGGCCTTGACAAGGAGCAGGAGCAAACCATCATGGTCTACGACCTGGGCGGCGGCACCTTCGACGTGTCCATACTGGAGATCGGCGACGGTGTCATAGAAGTAAAGGCCACAGCCGGCAACAACCGTCTTGGCGGCGACGATTTTGACGAGTGCGTCGTCAAATACCTGCTGGGTGAGTTTAAAAAGGATACGGGTATCGACCTTGGGACAGACAAGATCGCCATGCAGCGCCTTAGAGAGGCTGCGGAAAAAGCGAAGGTCGATCTGTCGGGCGTCACCCAGACATCCATCAACCTGCCGTACATCACGGCGGACGCCACAGGTCCGAAGCACATGGAGGCGTCGCTCACGCGGGCAAAATTCAACGAGCTGACCGGCCACCTTGTAGAAAAAACTATGGGACCCGTCAATCAGGCGCTTTCCGATGCCGGCCTCTCCCCGTCCCAGCTCTCAAAGGTTCTGCTGGTAGGCGGCTCCACCCGCATCCCGGCCGTGCAGGACGCTGTAAAAAAAATCACGAGCAAAGACCCGTTCAAGGGCATTAACCCCGACGAATGCGTCGCCATCGGCGCGGCTGTCCAGGGCGGCGTTCTCGGCGGCGATGTGGAAGGCATCCTGCTTCTGGACGTGACCCCTCTGTCTCTCGGCATCGAGACGCTTGGCGGCGTCTTTACCAAGCTGATTGAACGCAACACCACAATCCCCACAAAGAAGAGCCAGGTATTCTCCACGGCGGCGGACAATCAGACTTCGGTCGAAGTTCATGTCCTGCAGGGCGAGCGCGAAATGGCGCAGTACAATAAAACCCTCGGGCGCTTCCATCTCGACGGCATCGCCCCGGCCCGCCGCGGTGTACCGCAGATTGAAGTCACCTTCGACATCGACGCCAACGGCATCGCCAACGTCTCGGCGAAGGATCTCGGCACCGGAAAAGAGCAGCACATCACGATTACCTCTTCGTCAAACCTTTCCAAGGACGACATTGCAAAGGCTGTCAAGGAAGCCGAGCAGTACGCCAAGGAGGATGCCCAGCGCAAGGATGAGGTGGACACCAGAAACCACGCCGACCAGCTGGTATACCAGAGCGAAAAAGCCTTGGCCGACGCGGGTGAAAAAATCAACGAATCGGATAAGAAGACGATTGAGGACGCTATTGCCAAGGTAAAAACGGCGCTGAGCGGCACCGACCTCCAGTCGATCAAAAGCGCAACGGATGAGCTGCAGAAGGCGTTCTACGATGTGAGCGAGCGGCTTTATAACAACTCAAATCCCGGCGGCGACAGCAACGCCAATTACACCGGAGGTCCGGGCACCTCGGACGGAGCCCAGGACGGCAATGCCGGCGGAGAGTATTACGACGCCGATTACGAGGTTGTCGACGACGACAAAAAATAAAAAACGCGATAAAAGCATAGATTTAGTTTAAGCGCATTAGGGGCGAACCTCGTGTTCGCCCTGTTTATGCGAAATTCCGGGAGGGCGGGCACATATTCTGCCCCAGCGGATACACCCCGAGGATAAGAGAGGCGACTATATGGCGGACAAACGTGATTACTACGAGATTCTGGGGCTGAATAAGGGCTCGTCTGACGATGAGATCAAAAAAGCGTTCCGGCAGCTGGCGAAAAAATACCACCCTGACCTGAATCCGGGTGACAAAAGCGCCGAGGCGCGTTTCAAGGAAGTCAACGAGGCATACGAGGTCCTGTCCGACGCCGATAAAAGGGCAAAATACGATCAGTTCGGCCATGCCGGTGTCGATCCAAACTTCGGCGCAGGCTCTGGCTTCGGCGGGTTCGGCGGCTTCGGCGGTATTGATTTCGACCTGGGTGACATCTTCGGCTCGATCTTCGGCGGCGGCTCCACGAGCGCGCGCAGCCGGAATTCGCCGCGCAAGGGCGAGCGGATCCATGTTGAGGTTGGGGTAGCATTTGAGGAAGCCGCTTTCGGCGTTGACAAGGAGGTCTCCGTCTCCCGCATCGAAACTTGCGACACCTGCGCCGGCAGCGGCTGCAAGGAAGGCACAACGGCGGAGCGCTGCGCAAACTGCCACGGGACAGGTAACGTAACGACCCAGAACAGGACACCCTTCGGCGTTATGCAGAGCACATCTGAATGCCCCAAGTGCGAGGGCAAAGGCAAAATCATACATCAGCCCTGTCAGAAATGCCGCGGCGCAGGACTTGTCCGCCGTACAAAGAACATAAAGGTCTCCGTGCCGGCCGGCATCGACGACGGACAGACCATTTCCCTGCGCGGGCAGGGCAGCGCCGGACTCAACGGCGGCGAACCGGGCGATCTGTATATCACCGTCAATGTCTCCCGCCATCCCCTTTTCACACGGGAGGGCAACGCCGTCTTATATGACATGCCGATCTCTATCGTCCAGGCTGCTCTTGGCGCCGAGGTAGAGGTACCCACGCTGGACGGCAAGGTCAAGTACAACATCCCCGAAGGCACCCAGACCGGCGCCGTCTTCCGACTGCGGGGCAAAGGCATCACGAACCTCCGCGGCGGCGGCCGCGGCGACCAGTTTGTCACCGTCAAGGTCGAAATCCCAACCGGCCTTAATAACGAGCAGAAAGACCTCCTCCGCAAATTCGGCGAGACGATAACCGGCGGCACCGCCGGGGTCAAGAAAAAAAAGAAATTATTATAAGAAACACCGCGCCTAAAGCAACAGGCGCGGCGCTTCTTTCCGCTTAATTCACGCTATTCGACGCTCTCCCCGATGCGTATGAGTTCCTTGCCCTCCAGAACGGCGATCAGATTAAAGACAATGCCATGCTTCTCCCAGATGAGCATGCTGGCGTTATCTTTGTCCTGAGCCTCAAACAAGTGGCCCTCGCTGCCGGACACCTTCACCCGGGAATAATCCGTGTGCTCGTTATCCACTGCGGTTGTTCCGTTACCAGCCGGTTCCTGCACAAAAATGATTTGGTCTCCCGCTTCATTTTCGTAGATGATCATTGTGATGCTCCCGCCGGGCCTGAACTCTTTCTCGGTATACCCCTCGGGCAGATAAGCCGGCCGATAGGTATGCCCGCTGGTATCAGACGGCGTTTCATACCAGATTTCCGTGTATTGCTCACGCCAGGTCAGCACGGCGTTGAAAATGGCGATCCTTGTGGCCTCGACGCTCAATAATATAATAGAGGAGACAGCCAGCAGCAGGCAGAGGCAGGCGGCGGCCTTACCGAGGCCTTTAGCCAGGCGCCTGGCTCTTTTCTTTCGATTGTACCCTTTAATTATGCCATCGATCCGCCTGTCAAGGGCCGGGGAAGGGGTGCAGCCGCGCAGGGTCTCTTCATCCGCCAGCGCGTCGGTTTCTCTTTCATACACCTCGCGGATGGCGGCCTTCAGCAAGGCGTCAAACAGCAGATTGCTTCCTTCACAGGACGTCACGGCAAAACCTCCTCCTTTCCCAGCTGATTTTTCAGCGCCTGCCGCGCCCGGCCAAGGCGTACCCTGGCATTTTCTGGGGTGATACCCAGAATTCTCGATATCTCCTCATTCGAGTATCCCAGTTCGCATTTCAGATATAGAATATCGGCATAATTCTGATGGAGTCCCGTAACGGCCTTTGCAATCCTCGCGCAGGCCTCACGGATGGTCACATCCTCAAAGACAGGCTCGGCGCAGTCCGAGTAGTCTATGTAATCCTCAAACGGGACGGTTTTGTCCCGTCTTTTTTTTTTAAGGATATTGAACGCCGTGTTTCTCACTATAACAACAACGAAGCCCCGTGTTTTGTAACAGTCGTCCAGATCAATTTTATCAAGATTTTCGATTATTCTGATAAACGCTTCCGAAACGGCGTCCTCTGAAAGGCCGGCGTCTCCAAGGATGGCCCGGGCGACGGACAGCATCATCCGGCCGAAGCGCCTGTACAGCTCCGCCGCCTTACATCTGTCGCCTTCGTTTTCGATCATCATGATCAGAGCAAGCAATATAAAAACCTCCGTATCCGCCAAAATTCACCTTATTATACCATAAGTTCAACAATTTTCTATCCTAATATTCACCGGGTGCGCGGTCGCAGGCGACCACGGAGCGACCACGGAACTGCTAATTTTTCTCTGTACTTTTTCCGCTTTTCTTGTTATCATAATTTGTAACGTTTATCTTCAAAAAGACTGATAAAACGGCACGCTGCGGAGGTAACTGTTTTGTTTAAGACGATAGTACAATATCTGACGCTTGTTTTTCCGGCTGTGACGCTCGTATGTCTTTTTCTTTTTTTCAGGTATTACCTGAAGGTGACGCAGCCTCTGGCCGGAACAACCGAATGGATCTCACGGATCGTCAGCAAGCCGAAATTTACCCTCCTGCACCGCAGGCACCCCATGGAGCGCCGCGATATTCTGCCGGTCATCATTATTACGCTCCTTTACGCCGCCGTCGCCTTCTTCAAGCTCGGCAATATGACGGCGCCCCAAAGCTTCTTCCGGTTTACAGACGAAAAAAGCTCCGTTGTTGTAACGCTCGCGGAGCCGGCCGATATCGGTAAAATCATGTATTATTCAGGCTTGTGGGTCGGCTATTATACGCTGGAATTTTCCGGCGACGGCGTGAACTGGCAGGAGCAGTTCCCAGCAGAGGGCAAGGAGCAGTCCATGAACCAGCCTCATTCCGATTTGTTTAAGTGGCTCTATGCAAGCATCAATACCGACAATGCCATGACACAGTATATCCGTATCACCGCGTCAAAGAAACCGATGGAACTCGGAGAGCTGGCAATTTACGATAAAAGCGGAGCCCTCATACCTCCCGAGGCAATATCGTGCGAAGACGCACCCCAGCTTTTCGACGAACAGCACGAGATACCCGATACGCCGACCTATATGACCAACATGTACTTCGACGAGATCTACCACGGCCGGACGGCTTATGAACACCTGAACAATATCGTGCCCTATGAAACGACACACCCGCCCCTGGGCAAGCTGATCATCTCCATCGGTATCAGCCTCTTCGGTATGGTGCCCTTCGGCTGGCGCTTTATGGGAACGCTCTTCGGCGTTCTGATGCTCCCGGTCCTGTATATATTCCTGAAAAACATGTTCGGAAAGACCGTCATTGCGGCCTGCGGGACACTCCTGTTCGCTTTCGATTTCATGCACTATGTCCAGACGCGCATCGCCACAATCGACACCTACGGCGTCTTCTTTATTCTCGTCTCCTACTTTTTCATGTACCGGTACATCACGCGGGACCCCGGGGAGGTGTTCAACAAATCGCTGCCGTCCCTGGCCCTTTCCGGACTCTTTTTCGGAATCGGCTGCGCCAGCAAATGGATCGTCATTTACGCCGGAGCCGGCCTGCTGGCGCTGTATATCATCCGCCTGATCTGGTGTTACAAGTATTACAAAGACAACGAAATATCCGGCTTCGGGGGATTCTTCGTCTCAACCCTCGTCTGCACCTTCACATTCTTTATCGTCATTCCTTCTATCGTCTATTGCCTGAGCTACATCGCAAGCGGGTGCGCCGCCGGTATGAAGGTATCGGAGGGTATGCTCTGGGATCCCAGGTATTATCAGCTCATCTGGAACAATCAGACATTTATGTTCGGCTACCACGCCAAGCTGGAGGCGACGCACTCCTATTCCTCCTCCTGGTGGCAGTGGATTACAGACGGGCGTCCGATCTTGTACTACCTGGAGTCATTGGGCGGGCTGCGGTCATCCTTCGCCTCTTTCGGAAATCCCATTGTCTGGTGGGGTGGATTTCTGGCAATGCTGTCAATGGTGTACCAGATTATTAAGTTCAGGGACAGCAAGGCGCTTTTTATTCTCGTCGGTTATCTGGCCCAGCTCGT
>JAAYBH010000468.1 GCA_012718935.1 Clostridiales bacterium | reverse complement strand
CGCTAAACGATATGACTCGAGGACAACAGCTTGAATGGGCCCGAAAGGTTCTGCTGGCGCTCTCTCATGAGTGCAACATTGAGAACAATACCTTTATTCTTCTGGCCGGAAGCTACTATTGCCGAGATATCCAAAACCATTTGCCGTATTGTGTTCTGCCGCTGGCAGGGATGCGGATGGGTGAACGGATGGCCTTTCTGAAATCACAGTTACATCCAGGAGCAACTGCCCCACAGCCGGATTTTGTCCAACGCCAGCAGAACCGAGCGGTCAACATCGGTGCAACTTCTCTATGCGTGCGGCTACATGAACTATTACAAAACATGCCCCGCTATACATGGGAGCAAATCGGAACTCTTCCCTTTGACAATGGCATTTATATCGTCTATGAAACGGGAGAGTTCTATCACGGAATGGATAGAATTGTTCGCGTCGGCACGCATACTTCCCAAAACAGGCTCAGACGGCGGCTTACCGACCACTTTGTGCGGGAAAATCATGACGGCAGCATTTTCCGTAAGAATATTGGGAAAGCAGTGCTAAACGCGCATAACGATCCTTATCTGTCTATTTGGGCCTTGGACACCTCAAGGCCAGAAAACCGGAGATATCTTGATCCCATAAAGAACGCCGACACAGAGCGGCGCGTCAGTGAATATATGCGCAGCCATCTGACATTTACAGCGTTTCCTGTTCCGGAAAAGGAGCAGCGCCTACGGTTAGAGGAAGCGATCATTTCCACCTTGAATCGTACGAGCGATTTCGGCCCCGGAGACAAATGGCCGGGCAAATACAGCCCGGAAACGGAAATTCACACCAGCGGCCTGTGGCTGAAGCAAGGGTTAGATGCGAAAGGTTTGACCGAAGCAGAGTTTGCATTACTGCAAAAAAATATGCAGCGTCACAGCGCCGACGGCGGGCGGGAGTTCATTCGCCTCCGTGCGGAAAGACCCATCGCCGCTTGGAAAATACGAACCGCTCTACCGTTACCTCTGCTCGCAGTCGAACGGTACTGTCACGCTTTCCTTCACGGAACTGGAGAAAATTCTTGGATTTGCGCTGTCCAAAAGCGCCAACACCTATACTATGTGGTGGAGTCCCGGCGGCTCACATACGCACTGCCAGGCTTGGGTTCAGGCGGGATATAGGGCAGTAAATGTTCAGCAGGGAATTCAGAACAGGCAGATGACCTTCGTGAAAATTTGAGGAGTGTGACATGATAGATTGGAATGGAAACGGGAGAATAGACCCGGTCGACATTGGTATCACAATCGCTGTAGCTCAGGGCGAAAATGAGAATATAGAAACCGACAACGCGCATTCGGAGGCGAAAACCGCCAATCCCCCAAAACCCCCATTTTCACAGCTCAACAAGCTTTTGGCAGTATTATTTCGTAAGGGCAAGTGACTCCTTTATTTCAGTAAAAAGGGCATTCTGCTATTAAACAAAATCACGGGTGGACGATTTACTCCGTTCACTGTGATTGTAGATGACAGATAGCGCAACATTAGAATTCATTATGAAACGCAACGCCGATGGACGACTTAAGAAAATGCCAAAGCGCATACCAGCGCAAGGCACGGCATCCCGAGCTAAGTTGCTTGGCATGCTGGTAGCAGTTAAGTAACAGGAGAGGAGCTCTCGATATGGCATCACAACCGATTTACCAGTTTTATGCTGAGCTTGATAATTATT
>JAAYBH010000467.1 GCA_012718935.1 Clostridiales bacterium | reverse complement strand
TACAATATTCAATGAGGACTTGACCACAGCTTGTTTTTGGGTTATGATCACGATGCAGTTAATAATACGAAGCGGCACACCACGCCACTTAATAAAAAGAGTGAAAGCATGACGAAAAAGTCATGCTTTCTTAATCATAAAAAACCACGCCGATCGGCGTGGTTTTTTGTCACTATTTGATTTCGACTTTGGCGCCGGCTTCTTCAAGCTGCTTTTGGAGCTTGTCGGCTTCTTCCTTGTTGATGCCTTCCTTGATCTTCGCCGGGATGCCCTCGACAAGCGCCTTGGCTTCGGCGAGGCCGAGACCCGTGATGGCGCGGACTTCCTTGATTACCTTGATCTTCTCCGCGCCGAAATCCGTCATAACGACATCAAACTCTGTCTTCTCCTCAACAGGAGCGGCGGCTGCGGCGGGAGCGGCGACGGCGACGGCAGCCGGTGCGGCGGCGGAGACGCCGAATTCGTCCTCAAGGGCATGTACGAGCTCGGAGAGCTCCAGAACTGTCAGTTTTTTTACTTCTTCAACCAAAGCTGTTACTTTTTCAGTGGCCATTTTTTAAATCCTCCATAATTATTAAGTTATTAAAGTAAATTTTGCGGCCATCCTGCCGCGGTGGAATGAAAACGTGCTGTCCCGCGTTACGCGGACTTCTTGTCGGCGATCGCCTGAAGGGCGATTGCCAGACCGCGGATGTTGGCATTCAGAACATTTGCCAGTCCGCTGATGGGCGCTATCATGGTGCCGAGCACCTGGGCGACGAGGGCCTCCTTGGAAGGCAGACTGGCCAGAGCCTTAACCTCTGCATCCGTGATGATCTTCCCGCTGACAAAGCCGGCCTTGATCTTGATCTTTGCGTCTTTTTTACTGGCGTACTCGTTGACGAGCTTGGCTGCGGCGACGGGGTCCGTGGCCGAAACGGCCAGCGCTGTCGTACCGTTAAGATGCACGTCAAGGGCCTGGAAACCGACATTGTTGGCCGCAAAGCGCGTCATTGTGTTCTTGACAACGGCATAATCGACGCCGGCGGCGCGCATAGCCCTGCGCATTTCGGTGTCTTCGGCGACTGTGATGCCCGAGTAGTCCACAAGGACGCCGGCGGCGCCTTTCAGCTTCTCGGTCAGTTCCGCGACGATGGCTTTTTTCTCACTGAGAGTTTTTTCGTTTGGCATGTTTTACTGTTTCACCTCCGGAAAAAAAGTTTGCGTCACCAAAAAAAATCCCTGCGCCAAAGGCACAAGGATACAGAGCAAACATACTTTAATCATGTCAGCTGTCCTCGGCAGGATTTATCATAGAGATAATATGCTTTCTCGATGAACCTGCTGTCTTTGGAACGCCTAATTATGATAACAGAGGAATGCAGTGTTGTCAACGTTTTATTTTAAAAGAGCGATCTGCGGTTGTTATGAGCTGTGCTTCGCGTGTTGCGCAAATAGAAGATATTTGAAAAAAGGGAACGTTGTGGTATCATATAGCATACGATGCGTATTTCATACATGAAAGGCATTGCGATATGAGAAAAAAGCTTGATCTTTTTCTGATTCGGAGCACTGACATCCTTGCCGCAGCTCTCCTGCTGATTTTATCCTTCCCTTTTGCGGCCTTTGCCCTGTTGTTATCGGCACTGTTCATCGGATTCCCGCCGGTCTATATATCGGTCAGGATAGGGAAGGGCGGCAGGCCGTTTAAGCACATTAAAATTAAATCCCTGCTTCCGGGCAAAGAAATGGGACGGATATTTATGGAGCAGGATCGCCTGAACCGATGCGGGAAATTCCTGCGCGGGAGTCATCTGGACGAAATACCGGAGCTGCTCCATATCATTGCCGGAAAAATGAGCTTCGTCGGGCCGCGCCCATTGCCGGCGAAGCTTCTTGAAGGGCTCGATGTCGGTGACCGCCACTCTGTTCGGCCGGGCTGGACGTGTACCGCCCAGATTGCCCTCCTGAGGAAAGGCTGGCTGAACCAATATCTGCAGCTGCGCCTTGATAATATCTACGCGCATAAAAGAAGCTTCCGTTATAACATGAGCATCCTGGCCGCGACGATACGGAGTTATTTTGTACGAAGCGAGCTGGACCTTAGCACTGTCAGAAGGGAATGCGCCGGGTCTGCCAAAGCAGAGGCGGAGAAAGTTGAATCGGCTGAGTAAACGCACCGAAGCAAAAGACGGGAGAAGTTCATCTCAAAGAGACCGCTGTCTCATGGAGACCGCTGTCTCATGGAGACTTCAGTCTCCCGTCACAGAGCTTATTTATACATCCCGTAGAGCTTCTCGCTGTTATTGCCGCCTTTGTTGCCGCTGTTGTTTCCGATGTAAATTCCCTTCTTGATCGGCGATAAGAGAAAACCCAACGTAACGCCCGTAAAAAATAGGGACATACTGAGTAAAAATGCCGTTAACTTCTTCATATATAACTCCTTTCGGCAGCATTCAAATAACTTCGCTTATCAATTATACCAAACAATGGCATGGAAAAAAAGGGGAAGTTTATATCTATATCTCCACTGTTCCGTCGAAGCATTTTGTGGCGCCGCCGGTCATGAAGACGCCGGTGTCGGTGTAGCGGATTTTCAGATCACCGCCAAGGAGCTTTACTGTGATATCGGTATCCTTTTTACAATGGCCGTTTTCGACAGCAGCAACCGCTGCGGCGCAGGCGCCGGTGCCGCTGGCCTGGGTCTCGCCGTTGCCCCGCTCCCAGACGCGCATGGAAATCGTCGTCTCGTTCATGATCTGAACGAATTCCGTATTGACGCGCTCGGGGAAAATCGGAGCGCGCTCGAAGAGGGGGCCGATCCGCGGGAGGTCGAGGCTGTGGATATTTGACAGGAAGACTACACAATGGGGATTGCCCAGAGACAGGCAGGTAATATTGTATGTCTCTCCGGAGATGGTGACCGGCCTGTTGACGACACGGGTCCCCGGAAGGCTGACAGGGACGAGGGAAGGGCTGAACTCCGCCTTTCCCATATCGGCCGTGACCGTGGAGACCTTGCCGCCCGTTGTATAAACATGCATCCGCAGGATTTTGCCGCTCGCCTCAATGGTGATGTCTTTCTTTCTGACGATCCCGCTGTCGTATAAAAATTTGCACACACAGCGCATGGCGTTTCCGCCGATGCCGCCGTTGGTGCCGTCCATATTGAAGATCCGGACGGAAGCGTCTGCGATTTCCGACGGGCAGATGAGAACGACGCCGTCGCCGCCGATGCCGAGGTGTCGGTCGGACAGCCGTATTGACAGGCTTTCGGGGCTGTCGATCATCTGCTTAAGACAGTTGAAATAGATGTAATCGTTGCCGCACGTCTGCATTTTTGTAAACGGCAGCTGAAGCTTTTCACGCCGCATATGGTTGATATCGACAAGCTCGATCGTCTCCTGTGCGTACCTGCTCCGCAGACAGTCGACGACGGCGTTGGCTGTGTCGATGGAGGTCAGGCAAGGGATGGAGCGTTCCACGGCTTTGCGGCGGATTTTTACGGAATCACGCGTCGGGATGCGGCCGCGTGTCGAGGTGGAGATCACATAGTCGATCCGGCCGCTTTCGATGAGTGACAACCCGTTGTTTTCGCTCTCATATATTTTGCGGACTGTGATTGTCTCAATACCGACGTCCCTGAAAGCATCGGCCGTACCCGACGTGGCGTAGATTGTGAAGCCCAGATCGGCGAATTTTTTGACCACATGGATGATTTCAGCCTTATCCCGGTCGCGGACGGTCACGAAAACGCCGCCCGTTTTATTCAGCTTGTACCCGGCTGCGCGCAAGCCCTTATAAAGCGCTTCCCCGCGGGTTGTGGCGATGCCCAGCACCTCGCCTGTGGATTTCATCTCCGGCCCCAGCATCGTATCCACATTCAACAGCTTTTCAAACGAGAAGACAGGGACTTTCACGGCGACATAAGGGGATTTTTTATACAGCCCGGTGCCGTAGCGCATGCTTCGGAGCTTTTCGCCCGTCATGCACCGTGTGGCGAGGTCCACCATCGGGACGCCGGTGACCTTGCTGATATACGGAACCGTGCGTGAGGAGCGCGGATTGACCTCAATGACATAGAGCTTCCCGTCGCAGATCAGATACTGGATATTGACAAGGCCAACTGTTTTTAGTGCCAGCGCCAGCTTTTTCGTGTTGTCCACGATGATTTCCCGCATGTCGTCATCGATGTTCCAGGCTGGGTAGACGGCAATGGAGTCGCCGGAGTGAATGCCGGCCCGTTCCACATGCTCCATGATGCCGGGGATGAGGATGTCCTCGCCGTCGCAGATGGCGTCAACCTCCAGCTCCGTGCCCATGAGGTACTTGTCGATCAAAACTGGGTTTTCGATATTCTGGGCGAGGATGATTTCCATGTACTCGCGGATATCCTCCTCGGAGAAGGCGATGATCATATTCTGGCCGCCCAGGACGTACGACGGGCGCATCAGCACGGGGTAACCAATGGTTTTCGCCACCTTCAGCGCCTCGGCTTCAGACATGACGGTGCTGCCGACAGGGCGGGCAATCCGGAGCTCCTCCAAAAGCGCGTCAAAGCGCTCCCGGTCCTCGGCGGCGTCGACGCTGTCTGCGGATGTCCCCAGGATTTTTACACCCATCTTATCAAGAAAAGCCGTCAGCTTGATGGCCGTCTGACCGCCGAAAGCGACGACGACGCCATACGGCTTCTCTGTTTCGATAATATTCCAGACATCCTCCGGTGTCAGCGGCTCGAAGTAGAGCCGGTCGGCGGTATCAAAGTCGGTGGAGACGGTCTCTGGGTTGTTGTTGACGATGACGACCTCATACCCCGCGTCTTTCAATGACCAGACGCAATGGACGGACGCGTAGTCGAACTCGATGCCCTGGCCGATTCGGATCGGCCCCGAGCCGAAAACAATGACGGTTTTTTTGCCGCTTCTTTTCGCCTTGATAAACTCGGCCGCTTCGTTGACGTCGTCGTAGGCGGAGTAAAAATACGGTGTCTCGGCAGAAAACTCCGCCGCGCACGTATCGACCATTTTATAGACGGCGCGCCGCGGATTTGTGATCTTCAGCCCGGACAGCGTTTCAATCAGCTTGTCGGGATAGCCCATGCGCTTGGCTGCGAGGTATGTCTCTGCGTCCTGAGCTTTGCCCTGCTCCAGACACGCGTCCATTTTGACGAGATTTCTGAGCTTTGACAAAAACCACCGGTCGATCTTTGTGATTGCGAATATTTCGTCGATGGTGATGCCGCGCTTGAGCGCCTCGTAGACGACAAAGATACGCTCGTCGGTGCAGTCGTGGAGGCGGGCGCGGATTGTTTCGGTGTCCTGACCGGCGCAGGTCTTGTCATTAAGGCTGTTATGGCCGATCTCGGCTCCGCGGACGGCCTTCATAATGGCTTCCTCAAAGGTGGTTCCGATTGCCATCACTTCGCCTGTGGCCTTCATCTGAGTCCCCAGCGTCCGCTTGGCGTAAACAAACTTGTCAAAGGGCCACTTGGGGAATTTGACAACGACATAATCCAGCGCCGGCTCGAAGCAGGCGCTCGTCTTGCCGGTGACGGCGTTATTAATTTCGTCGAGCGTATAACCGATGGCAATCTTTGTGGCGACCTTTGCGATGGGATAACCGGTGGCTTTGGAGGCCAGGGCCGACGAACGCGAGACGCGCGGATTGACCTCAATGACCATGTAGTCAAAGCTGTCGGGATTGAGTGCGAACTGGACGTTGCAGCCGCCCTCGACCTTTAATGCGTTGATGATGTTCAATGACGCCGTGCGGAGCATCTGGTATTCCTTGTCCGAGAGCGTCACTGCGGGCGCGATGACAATGCTGTCGCCGGTGTGGACACCGACAGGGTCCAGGTTCTCCATGGAGCAGATCGTAATGACGTTCGACCGCGAATCGCGCATGACCTCGAATTCGATCTCTTTCCAACCGGCGACGGATTGCTCCACCAGCACCTGCCCGATAGGGGAGAGGCGCAGGCCGCCCGTGGCGATCTCGCTGAGCTCCGCCATGTTATTGACGATGCCTCCGCCTGTGCCGCCAAGGGTGAAAGCGGGGCGGATGATGAGAGGGAAGCCGATTTCCAATGCGAACGCCTTGGCGTCCTCCAGGTTTGTCACAACCTTGGAGGGGATGACCGGCTGGCCGATGGCCTGCATCGTATCCTTGAACAGCTGACGGTCCTCCGCCTTGTCGATGGTCTCCGGGTTCGCGCCCAGGAGCCGGACGCCGTATTTCTCCAGGATTCCGTCCCTGGCCAGCTGCATCGAAAGGGTCAGGCCTGTCTGTCCGCCCAGGGTGGAGAGGAGGCTGTCGGGTTTTTCCCTGGCGATGATCCGCTCCAGAACGGGCAGCGTCAGGGGCTCGATGTAGATCCGATCCGCCATATGGTTATCGGTCATGATGGTGGCCGGGTTTGAGTTGACAAGCACGACCTCAATGCCGTCCTCCTTCAGCGCCCGGCAGGCCTGTGTGCCCGCGTAATCGAATTCGGCGGCCTGCCCGATGACGATGGGGCCGGAGCCGATGACCATGACCTTTTTGATGTCCTTATTCAGAGGCATATCTTTCTCCCTCCGCCATCATTGAGATAAACCTGTCGAACAGCCACCGCGAATCCAGCGGCCCGCCGCAGGCCTCGGGGTGGAATTGGACGGAAAAGGCGGGTATATCATTGTAGACGATGCCTTCGCATGTTCCGTCGTTGCAGTTAATAAAGCTGGTGACTGCCGTCTCCGGCAGCGTCTCGGACAGAACCGCGTAACCGTGATTCTGGCTTGTGATGATCACGCGGCCGGTCTCCGTCTCCAGGACCGGCTGATTGGCGCCGCGATGCCCGTAATGCAGCTTCTGCGTCTCCGCACCCCGGCTTAAAGCCAGCAGCTGATGGCCCAGGCAGATGCCGAGGGTCGGT
>JAAYBH010000466.1 GCA_012718935.1 Clostridiales bacterium | reverse complement strand
GCTGTGCCGAGGACCATGGAGACGGGATAAATCCACAACTTTTTTTCCAGCTTATCGACGAGCAGCCCGATGATCAGCGCGCATGGAATATACCCGATCAGGAAGCCGCCTGTCGGCCCGACAAGCTTCTGGACACCGCCTGTAAAACCGGAAAAGACGGGCAGACCGATCATGCCGATGAGCAGGTAGAGCACGACGGCGAGCGTTCCCGTCTTCCAATTGATCGACGCGGCGGCGATGTAAATAACGAACGTGGCCAGCGACAGCGGAACAGGGCTGAATGGGAGCATAATAACAAACGGCGCTGCGGCGCAGATGACAGCGGCGAAGAGTGCCGTGAAGACCATGTTTCTGATTTTCATGATACTGAACCTTTCTATTAATAGCGGCGAGTGCAGACTTCTCGCCCTACATGTCATGCGGGCGGATGCTGACTTCGCCGGAGGAGAGGGCTTCGACAGCGCCGTCCTCATATCGCACCACAAGCCGGCAGTCGTCGTCGATGTCGAGCACCCGGGCTTTTCTGGATGCGTCCCCGGAGATCACATCGACCTCATGACCGATAATAAAGGACCGTGCTTTATATTCCGACAGAAAACTCTTACCGGCGAGGTTCCGATAATATGTCCAGAACATTTTTAGTATCCAGGCGATCAGGCGGCTTTGTGTTTCAGCTTCGGGTTCCCCGCTTTCATAGATCGCGCCTGCCACGTTTGATATCTCCGCCGGATACCCTCCGACGGGTTTTCTGATGTTGACGCCGACGCCGAGAACAGCGTACTCAAGCCCGCCGCTCTCCATGTCAAAGGAGCCCTCCGTCAGGATGCCGCAAACCTTTTTGCCGCTCACAAAAACGTCGTTGACCCATTTGATTTTCGCTTCAATACCTGTAACAGCTTCAATGGCCGACGCCACGGCGACGGCCGCCGCCGTTGTGATCAGCGTCGCGTCCAGCGCCTTAACCGACGGCCTTAAAAGAATGCTGAAATAAATGCCTGTGCCGGCCGGTGAAAAGAAGACGCGCCCACGGCGCCCCTTACCGCCGGTCTGCTCCTCGGCGACTATGACTGTTCCCTCCGGCGCGCCAGCGGCTGCCCGCGCCTTCACGGCGGTATTCGTCGAATCTATTGTTTTAAGGACATCGACAGAGAATACATCTGCCAGCTCACCCAGATGCTTGCTGATACTTGCGCCGGAAAGCACATCGCTCCCGGCCTCCAGGCAATACCCTTTATTTGTGACCGCCCGAATAGCATGCCCCTCCGATTTCAGCGCGTTGACAGCCTTCCACACGGCGTTCCGGCTGAAGTGAAGCGCACCGGCCAGCTCATTACCCGAGACAAAGCGGCCTTTATTCCTCTCCAGCGTCTCCAAAATCCGATCCTTCAGCTCCATATTTGATCACCTGCCGATAAAGTATAACTCATTATAAAAAATTCGAAGCGCATTGTCAACCAATTCTACAGAATCGGTGACAATGCGCTTTGTTAACGGAACAGGCGGACACGGGAGTCCGCCCCTACGTGATCGGTTTAATGCAGGGACCGACCCCTGTATCGGTCCTAGCCGGAGATTAATTTTTTAAGCTCTTCCTCCGCCTCGATGGCGTCAGCTCTCCCCTGTGACGCGCGCATGACGGCGCCGACGAGGGCTTTGATTGCTTTTTCCTTGCCTGCTTTATAATCGTCCACGGACTTTGAGTTTTCAGCGATGGCCTGCATGCAAAGCGTCGTCAGGGCGGACGCGTCGAAGCCGGCTATATCCTCCTCCGAGATGAATTCCGTCGCCGGTTTTCCGGATTCGAGCATCTGGGAAAAAACGCGCTTTGCCAGGTTTCGGTTAATCTTGCTGCTTTCCAGGAGCTTCACCAGTTCGTTCAGCTGTCCCGCTGTGACGACCGGTGACCAGTGCTCACGCTCGGCTTCCGTCGGGATGAGGCCGAACATCTGGGTGACCATAAAGGCTGCTACGGTTTTCGGGCTCTCGATACCCTCGGCAGCCTCTTCAAAATACTCGGAGATCTTTCTGTATTTCGTCAGCAGGCGCGCGTCGGCCTCCGGTACGCCCAGCTCCGACACATACCGCACCAGCTTTTTATCCGGCAGCTCCGGCAGGCTGTCCCGGAGCCTTTTCAGGACGTCGTCGGGAATGACGACGGGGATGATATCCGGTTCGGGGAAATAGCGGTAGTCATCGGCATTTTCCTTACTTCTGAGCGCGCTCGTCCCGCCGGTTTCGGCATCGAAGTGGCGTGTTTCCTGCGCGACGCTGCCGCCGGAGGACAGGATTTCTGCTTGACGCTCGTATTCGAACGCAATGGCCTCGCAGACCGACGTAAAGGAGTTGCGGTTTTTGACCTCGGCCCGGACACCGAATTCCTCCTGTCCTTTCGGCCGCAGGGAAATGTTCACGTCGCAGCGCATGGAGCCCTCCTGCATGCGGCAGTCTGAGACGCCTACGGCACGCAGGATTGTCTGAAGCTTTTCGAGATATTCTATCGCTTCATCGGCACTCCTGAAATCAGGTTCCGAGACGATTTCGATGAGGGGCACACCGCAACGGTTGTAATCGATGAGAACAGCATCCTCCTGATGAACGAGCTTTCCTGCATCCTCCTCGATGTGGATACGTGTCAGGTTGATCCGCTTCCCTCCCGACAGCTCCACCCAGCCGCCCTCGCAGAGGGGTTCTTCGTACTGGGATATCTGATATGCCTTTGGCATATCCGGATAGACGTAGTGCTTGCGCGCCATGAGTGAACGCGCGTTGATCCGGCAGTTCAGCGCCAGACCCGCCGTGGCGGCGTACTCGATCACGCTCTTATTCAAAGCCGGCAGGCTTCCGGGCTGGCCTGTACAGACGGGGCAGCAATGAGTGTTCGGCGCGCCGCCAAACTGGGTCGTGCAGGAACAAAATATCTTCGTCTTCGTTGACAGCTCCACATGTGTCTCCAGCCCGATGACCATTTCAAATGCATTCATCAGAGCCTCACCCCCATATCCGCCGTTTTCAGATAAGCCTGCGCCGTTTCGCGCTCAAAGGCCAGCGCCGCGTTTAGAATAACGGCTTCATGGAACTTGTCGCCGATCAGCTGCATGCCGATCGGCAGCCCCTTTTCAGCGAAGCCGCAAGGGATCGAGACCGCCGGCAAACCGGCGATATTGACCGAGCAGGTGCAGATGTCCGTCTGGTACAGCTCAACGGGCGACATATTTGCGCCGAACGGGAGCGCCGTTACCGGTACTGTGGGCGTCAGCAGGACGTCACACCTTGTAAACATTTTAGAAAATTCGTTTTTAATGCTTTGCCTCAGCAGCTGCGCCTTGTTGTAATAGGCATCGCAGTATCCGGCGCTGAGAACATATGTTCCCAGCAGAATACGCCGTCTGACCTCCTGGCCAAAGCCTTCGCTGCGCGTGCGGCAGACGAAGTCATCAAGGTCGGTATACTCCGAAGCCCGGTGCCCGTAGCGGAGCCCGTCATATCGCCCCAGGTTTGACGACGCCTCGGCGCAGGCAAGGATATAGTATACAGGCAGGACATATTTCAGCATGGGGAAATCAAGCTCGACAATGACCGCCCCAAGCTTTTTATAAAGCGCGACCGCCTGGTCCAGCGCCTTATGAACATCATAGGTCAACCCTTCGTAAAACTCCCGGGCAATGCCGAGTCTCATGCCCTTGACGACGCCTTTGAGCTGACCGGAAACAGGTTCTGACCCGCGGCTTGTCATATCGGCCGGGTCTCTGATGCAGATGGTATCAAAAACCAGGGCTGCATCCTCCACGCATGTGGTTATCGGTCCGATTTGGTCCAGCGAGGAGCCGTAGGCAATAAGACCGCGGCGCGAGACAGCACCGTAGGTCGGTTTAAGGCCCACGAGGCCGCAGAAGGACGCGGGCATGCGAATGCTACCGCCGGTATCCGAACCGATACCGTAGACGGCAATATTGCCCGCTACAGCCGAAGCCGTACCGCTGGAACTGCCCCCGGCCACATGAGCCGTATTATGCGGATTCTTTGCGCCGCCGAAATAAGAGGTTTCCCCGGTTGAGCCCATGGCAAATTCATCCATGTTCCCCTTGCCGATCAGCACGGTGTTTTGTGATTTCAGCCTCTCCCAGACGTCAGCATCGTAGAGCGGCACGTAGTTTTTCAGCATACGGGAAGCGCATGTCGTAGTAATTCCCTTTGTGGTGATATTATCCTTCAGGATAAACGGAATACCCTCCAACGGCGCCAGAGCCGCCCCGCTTTGCAGCTTTCTGTCTACGCCGTCAGCGCATTGAAGCGCTGTTTCCCTTGTCAGCGTAATATATGCCGAGAGTGTCGGATTCTCTTTCTCAGCCGCCTTCAGGAAGCGTTCCGTCAGCATACGGCAGGAGATATCCCTGCTCGTCAGCAGGCGCCTGACTTCACTGATTGTGTTCATTCTGTCAGGCCTCCCTTTTTGCGTGCGACAAAAAAGCCATCCTGCCGCTCTCCGGCGTTTGACACGATTTTTTCGGCCGGGAACGACTGCTGGAGTATATCCTCCCGGTAATTCCAATCGGCCGGCGCGTTATCGCCTTCCGGCAACTCGACAGCCGCCTGCGCGATGGTATCGGTAAATTCCAGGATATTCGTTATATCCGCAGCCAGCGCATCCATGTCCTCGCCGTCCAGCGACAGTTTCGACAACGCTGCCAGCTTTTTAAGTTCATCATATGAGATCATGAAATCAACTCCGTTATTATCCGGTTTGCAAGAGCCGCTTATGGCGTTGTGATGCCATGGGCGGCTCTTCCTTGAGTCACTCTATCTTGTCCAGAGAATCCTGCAGCAGCTTCTGAATCACCGCGGGGTCCCCGTTGCCGCGCAATTCTCTCATGATGCAGCCGAATAATCCCTGCATTGCCTTCGTCTTCCCGCTTTTATAATCCCGAACCATTTTATCGTTTTCGCGTATTACCTTTGAAACCGCTTCGCCAATGGCGCTCTCGTCGCTCTGGGCGGCAAGGTCGTGTGCTTCGCTGTACTGTCTTGGATCGGCATTCTCTTCGATCACGGCGGCCAGTATACGCTTTGCGGCGCTCCGGGTGACTTCCCCCCCGTTCACCATTTTCACGAGCTCGCCGAGCTTCACCGGGTCAAGGCTCAGGTCATCCGCCGTCAGCTTCTTTTTTCGCAGATAACCCATGCAGTCGCCGATCAGCCAGCCGGCCGTCTCCTTCGGCGCGCTGCTGACGCGGCTCGCCTCCTCAAAGATATCGCAGAAATTCCGGCTTGAAGTCAATATGGCGCAGTCTGCCTCCGTCAAACCATATTCGGACACATAGCGGCGGGCTTTTTCATCCGGCAGCTCCGGCAGCGAGGCTCTGATCCGTCCAAGCCACGTGTCGTCAATGATAACGGGCACCAGGTTCGGATCGGGAAAATATCTGTAGTCGGCAGCCGTCTCTTTGGTACGCATGGAAAAGCTCTGGCCTTTGACGTCATCCCACCGCCTTGTCTCCTGGATAAGTGTCTCCGTCCCGCATTCAAGGGCGTCGATATGGCGCGCCTCTTCATATTCGATGGCGCGTACAATAGCGGACAGGGAATTCATATTCTTTATCTCTGTGCGCACACCCAGCTCCGTCGACCCGTAAGGCCGGATGGAGAGGTTGACGTCACAGCGCATGGAGCCCTCCTCCCACCGGCAGTCTGAGACCTTGGCAAACTTTAAAAGTGATCTGAGCCGTTCAAGATATGATATGACCTCCTCGGCGCTGCGCAGATCGGGTTTGCTGACAATCTCGATAAGCGGCACGCTGGTCCTGTTGAAGTCAATCAGGGTCGAGCCCGTCCAGTCATCGTGCACCAGCTTTCCGGCGTCCTCCTCCAAATGGATCTGTTTGATACCAACTGTTTTTCCCCCGCCGGCAGTTTCGATTTCAATGCCGCCGTCTACGGCAATCGGCGCATACCATTGTGTGATCTGGTAAGAGCAGGGCAGGTCCGGGTAATAATAGCTCTTCTTGTCAAACGTCGTTACGCGGTTGATACGGCAGTTCGTGAGCATTCCCGCCGTCATACCCAGCTCGATGACCCTCTTGTTCGTGACGGGGAGCATGCCCGGCATACCGCAGCAGGCGGGGCAGACGCTTTCGTTGGGTTCCGCGCCGTATCTGGCCGAACAGGAACAGAATATTTTCGAATTGGTGGCAAGCTCCATATGAACCTCGAGACCGATGACAGTTTCATAATTCACTGCTCTTCCACCGCCCTCTCATAACAGGCCGCGGCTGTCAGCAGCAGCGGCTCCATGTGGCTGCCTGCCATGAGCTGCACACCCCCTGCGCTCATGGCGGGAATGCCGGTAATGCTGGCCAGCGCTGTAAAGAAGCTCTCTTCGAATACGGCGTCAAGGCTGTCGCCAAGCGCTTCCGCCCGATACGTACTTTTCGAACAAGCCGGCGCGATAATATAGTCGTAGGTTTTATAAACCTCGCTGAGCTTATTGCACAGCACACGCCTGATCCGCAGACATTTATCGTAGCATTCCTCATAACGGCCCTTTGACAGGACATCTGAACCGTATAGGATGACAGCCTTCGTCAACAGTGAAAATGATTCGGTGCGGGATTTCGTATACAGCTCCTCCAGATTTTGAAAATGATCCGTCCTGTACCCGAATTTGACGCCGTCATAACGGGACAGGTTGTTGCAGGTCTCCGCTGCCATCAGAATCTGCCATGCAGTCTGTGCCAGGGGGATTTCCGGAAAGGAGAATTCCTCCGCCTCCGCGCCACTGTCAGCCATGAGCCTGCCGAAAGCCAGCACGCTCTGGCAAACGTCCGGAGCCGCCTTCTCCAGATATTCCTTCGGAATCCCGAAGCGCAGCCCGCGGACATTGTCGCCGGCTCTGTACATATACTTTTCTTGCGGGAGACTCGTGCCGTCCTTATCATCATGACCTGAAATAACGCTCAGGAGCTGTGACGCTGTCGCTGTGTCCTTTGCAGTCACACCGATCTGCTCGCCCGAACAGGCACATGGAATGATCCCATAACGCGATACCGTTCCGTATGTCGGCTTCACGAACAAAACGCCAGCCAGGGCAGCGGCACGCCGCGGCGCGCCGTTAAGATCCACATTCAGCGCGCCTGTTACCGCACCGGAAAATGTCAGGGCGGCAGCCGCTCCTGTCAGCTTTCCGCCGTCGATTTCAGAGGGACCTATCATGGAGGTCTCACCCAGTACGTCGAGCCCGAATTCGCCGACATTCGTCTTCCCTGTTATCTTATATCCGGCGTTTTTCAGCCGCGTTACAGCCTCCGCGTCAAACAGGGGTTTGTAATTGTGAAGCATTTTTGAACCGGCAGTAGCCGTTAAGCCTGCAGCAAGAATTGTGTCGTCGACAGCGACTGACTTTCCGGAGGCGGCATCCGCCCCGCTCGGGTTCATCTCTGTAATATAATAACCCATTTTCCCACCTCCCTCACTATTCGATCAGCCTTGGCACCTGCCAGTAACTGTCCGTATGCTCCGGCGCGCCCTCAAGAAGGCTTTCGCGGGAAAGCGGCTGTTTCGATACATCCTCACGGAGGACGTTTGTCATATCAACAACATGAACCATTTTTTCGACCGTCGAAGTATCAAACGCGCTGAGCGTCTTTTCTTCCTCTTGCAGTCGGCTGAAATACTCCAGCAGGCGGCTGCGCTCCGCTTCATCCAGCTCCAGCTGATTGACTTTTTCCAGGGGCAGCAAATCTTTACGGTTCATTCCCTCTGCCTTTCTTATCTGATTTTGATATGCACTTCACGCAGCTGCTGTTCGGTAACCTCGCAGGGTGCGCCCATCAGAAGGTCCTGCGCATTGCCGTTTAAGGGGAATGCGATGACGTCTCTGATTGTCTCCTCGCCGGCGAGCAGCATGACCATGCGGTCGATACCGGGAGCCATGCCTGCGTGGGGCGGCGCGCCGTACTGGAAAGCCGTATACAGCGCCCCGAAGCGTTTTTCAAGCTCCTCCTCCGAGTAACCGGCGATTGCAAACGCCTTTTTCATGACTTCAGGCGAATGGTTCCGCACCGCGCCCGACGAGAGCTCGACGCCGTTGCAGACAATGTCGTACTGATACGCTGTGATCTCCAGCGGATTTTTTGTTTCAAGGGCCTCCATGCCGCCCTGGGGCATGGAAAACGGGTTGTGGGTAAATTCGATCCGGTTTGTATCGGGATTGCGCTCGTACATGGGGAAATCAACAATAAAACAAAATTCAAAGGCGTCCCTGTCGATTATTTCAAGATTCTCGCCCAGCCACATTCTGATCTGTCCGGCAAACCTGTCGGTATTCGCGGGCGTGTCGCTGATGAAGAAAAGCGTCTCCCCCTCCGCGATGCCGTAATGACTGATCAAAAATCTCTGCTGCCCGGTCGTGAGAAATTTTTCAATGGGGCCCTTAAAAGCGCCGTCGTTCAGCGTAATATAGCCCAAGCCCTTCATGCCGATGGATGTTGCAAATTTCAGCGAGTTATCAAAAAAGCTCCGGGGGCGGCCGGCACAGTCGGCCACGATGCCGCGGACCGGTTTGTTTTTAAAAGCTGCGAATTCAACGTCCCTGAAAAAGTCCGTCAGGTCGCAGATGACGAGGGGATTGCGTAGGTCCGGTTTGTCGGTGCCGTACCGGAGCATCGCGTCGGCGTAGGAAAAGCGCTTAAAGGGCGCCGGTGAGACACGTTTATCTGAAAATTTCACGAACGCATCGTATAATACCGTCTCCGCGACATTCAGCACATCCTCCTGCTCGGCAAACGCCATTTCGAAATCCAGCTGATAAAACTCGCCCGGCGAGCGGTCGCCTCTGGCGTCCTCATCGCGGAAGCAAGGCGCGATTTGAAAATAACGATCAAAGCCGGACACCATCAGCATCTGCTTAAACTGCTGCGGAGCCTGGGGCAGCGCGTAAAATTTCCCCTTGTGCTTGCGGCTGGGTACGAGATAATCCCGCGCGCCTTCCGGTGACGACGCCGTCAGTATCGGTGTCTGGACTTCAAGGAATCCGAGCTCCTCCATCCTCCGCCTCAGGTAGCTGATAACCTTGGAGCGAAGAACGATATTTTTGTGGATCTCAGGATTGCGCAGATCGAGATACCGGTATTTGAGCCGGACTTCCTCACGTGTCGAAGTAGACTCCCGCACCTCAAAGGGCAGAATGCTGCGGCTGGGACCCAGGACGGTGATTGTATCGGCCCGCAGCTCCACCGTGCCTGTGTCGAGCTTGGGGTTGATGTTGTCCTCATCCCGTGCTTCGACAACGCCCGACACAGCGATAACCGATTCCCGGGCGACGCCATCCAGCATGGCGTCGTCGTTGAAAACAATTTGCGTTACGCCGCTCCAGTCTCTCAGGTCCAGGAATTTGACGCCGCCGTGGTCTCTGATTGTATCAACCCAGCCGGCGAGCGTCGCCGGCCGGCCGATATGCACGGGCCGCAATTCGTTGCAGATATGTGTTCTCAGCATGTTTTTTTCCTCCCAAATGTAAAAATCCCGGAAATTATCCTGCAATAATTTCCGGGACGAGCATTATTCATGCCCGCGGTGCCACCCGCATTGAAGCAGCATAACCGCTGCGACCACTTTCATATTCAATTTCCGGCGCCAGCTTTTAATTCCGCGTCACTGAGCTTATTCAAGAATGCGCATTAGCGGATTCTATTAGAAGCGTTCCCTGCCTACTACTCATCCGCAACGCGCTCTCAGTCGATGACGCGTATTCTCTGTCGGGCTTTCCAAAAAAGCAGAGTCTTCCATATGAATTATATGTGATGAAAAATGTGCTGTCAACATATATTCTTTTAAATATTTCAAAGACTTCCAAAGCCGTATTGGGTTATGTTGCCCAATACGGTGGCATTATATGTGTAATAGACAATTGATTTTTCTTAAAGTTTCGCTTATTATTGAAGCAAGAAAATAATGGAGGTCCGGAAGCATGGCGTTTTACAAAGAGCCCTGTATACACTGCGGCCAGCTGATCGACGCGGATTCGCGCTTCTGTACAAAATGCGGCAGTCACAGCCCCTTTTGCTATAACTGTCCGTCCTGCCTGCGCGTTATCCAAAAAGGCGACGCCGTATGCCCCGGCTGCGGGCGGCCTTTATACATACAATGCCCTCACTGCGGCGGCTTGACGTTTGTCCAGGACAATTGCGAACGGTGCACAAAACCGTTAATGGTCCAGTGCGAGAACAAGAAATGCCTGCAGCTGCAGTTTTTCCAGAATATGAAATGTACAGCCTGCGGTAAGAAAATCAAGGCCCAGCTGGCCAAGTATTAAGAATTAGAGGTGTGATTTATGCTCAAGTCTTTTACAAGGAATTATGAGGACAACTCCACGGAAGCCGGTTTTCAGTTTACGTTTTACTGCGATATCTGCAACGACGGGTTTAAAAGCAGCTTTATTGAGTCGTCGACATACAAAAAAGGCAACGCCCTGCGCGGTATCACACGCGGAGCTGGTATCCTCGGCAATCTGATCGGCGGCGGAGTGCATAACCTCGGCTGGAGTCTTGAACGCGGCGGTGACGTCCTCTCCGAACGCTTTGAGGGCCGCAGCCCCGATTGGCAGAAGGAGCATGAAAAAGCCTTTGAGATGGCCCAAAATGAGGCCATGCGCCATTTCCACCGCTGCCATAGCTGCCACCAGTACGCCTGTGACGCTGACTTCAACGAGGACGAGGGCCTCTGCGTCGAATGCGCGCCCCGTCAGGAGATTTATGTAGCCAAGGCCCGGGCCGAGGCCATGCGGCGGAACATCGATGAGAAGGCTTACACCGCCACAGTCTGGGACGACAAGCTGGAAAGCAAAACCACCGTCTGCCCCGCCTGCGGCAAGCCTGCCGGTACCGGCAAGTTCTGCAACCACTGCGGCGCCTCGCTGGCCTTGAATAAGTGCTCAAATTGCGGCCAGGAGAACGCCCAGAACGTCAAATTCTGCAACAACTGCGGCTCACCCATGGCAAAGCCCGGCCCCAAATTCTGCAACGGCTGCGGCGCCCAGCTGGCACCCGGAACCAAGTTCTGCGGCGAGTGCGGCGCGAAGAGCGATTAATTGAAAAGAAGCTGCAAAAACAGCCCCGAATTTCGGGGCTGTTTTTGCATTTAAACACCTTGCTTTTCTCTTTTGTGTTTATAAAACCAAACGTAATATAAACGCGAAAACCAGAACGTGACGCATATGGTGATCCAGGTGAGATACCATGTCCAATGGAGATAGTTGATGATATTCGTATATTTCTCTATAACGATTTCAAATAGAGTAATTGTCGTTGTATAGCTGACGTAATGAACAGCCTGTCTGAACCAGCTTTTTTTTTGGGGGTAATGTAGGTTGAATATAACGCATACGGCCGGATAAATAAAAAATTCAAATGTAAAGTCTGCCCGTGTTGCATATTGAAACAGCCTCATTGGATACTCAATCAGCCCGTAATTGGCGACAATCAGACCGAACAACCACGTCTGAAGCTGCTTGAACAGAAAAATGAGCTGTGCTTCCCTTATTCTGTTCTTCGGAATGAATATTATCAGAACGATTATTGTGATGATCCATGCAGAAACCAATATGATTCTCTCTGCCACAGCCACACCTGATTTCATAAGCGATGGCTATAGTATTGCCAAAAAATTGGGATAGCTCGCTGCAGGCTGATGGCACTGTTTTGTTGACTAAACGAGCAACATGATGCTATAATATTGTTATATATTTTGAGTAATTGGTGGTGTGAATATGCCTCATATTCGTCCTATTTCCGACTTGAGAAACAACGCTAACGAGATTTCTGATTACTGTAAGGCGACAAGAGAGCCCGTGTTTATTACAAGAAACGGTTCCGGCGACATGGTGGTCATGAGCGTTGAAATGTATGAACGCCGTGAAGCGCAGCTTGAATTATACGCAAAGCTTGCGGAAGCTGAAGCGGCTGAGGCCGCAGGTGATACCGGAGTTGATTTCATGGAGTTCGCGAATAAAATGCGAGATAAAGTCCATGGGACAATATAAGATTGCCATTCTCGGACCGGCACAAGAGGATTTGGCGGAGATCATCGCATATTTGAATACTCTGTCAAATCAGGCTGCGCTTCGATATTATGATCTGCTTATTGAGAAGATCGGCTGCTTATCCGATATGCCCGAGAGGTGTCCGATGGCCCGCGATACGCAGCTGCGCCTTCGAGGATATCGTATTTTAGTTGTTGAAGATTATATGGTTTTCTTCGTCATCACCGGCAATACGGTAAGGATTCGCCGAATATTGTACGGAAGACGGCAGTATGAGAGTCTGCTCTAACCAACAAATTGCAGAATAACCCGACGAAATGAAAGCATTCCGTCGGGTTATCGGGTTAATATATGCTTATTTCATCCACTCATCAATGCTGCTCTTCCAGGACTCCAGAGTGCGGTGGATGGCGCGGCCGGAGAAGCAGCTGCGCAAAAAGCGGAGGGCGCCGGTGCGTTTGACGGCCATGGCGTAGAGGGCGTTCTTGTCGAGCTTCAGCTCGGCGTCAGGCATGGAGATGACCTCGCGGTGGAAGGCGATGGCCTCCATGGCGTGGTTGAGGCGCTTGAAAAACGACATCTGATCTCCCTTGAACCTGTAGATGTATGTTGCGGCGGCGTCCTCTTCGGGGAGGGCAAGCTCTACGGCGGCAGTGCCGCCGGTTTCTTTTTCTTTTATGGCGGTGACCCAGACGATGTCCGCTTCCTCCTCTGTATCGCTGAGACCGGTTTTGATGCCGGTATATAAGCTGCCGGGAGTGCAGATTTCTCTAAAATAAGCGTATGTATCGGCGGCACGGCTCAAGGCGATTCTGGCTTCGGAAGCCCTCACAAAGGATGGAGCGATGCTTTCTAGCGCGGCGGTCGGCGCGGCGGCGCCGTCGGGGACGAGCCAGGCAATATCAGATGCCTGACGTGCATTCAGGCTCCCGTCGATGGCTTTGACTGTGGCGACGGCGTTGTTATGAATGGTCATCATATTATTTTGAATAAGCTCGAATAAGCGCTTTGTGCGGTCGCCCAGGCGGATCACCTCGTAGGTCTCGCCGGTGTCAAGCGTCATTTTGATGGCGAAATCCGTCATGGCGGGCTCCGTCATGAAGCAAAGCGGAATACGCCGCGCATCGGAGCTGGGCGGGAGGATGCAGAGGCAGCTGTCATAAAGCTTTATTTTGGCGATCCCCCGGGACTGGCCGCCGTCGTCGCTGTACCGGTATTCACCCTGCGCCTCAAACTGCAGGCTGCCCTGGACGAATAAGGCCTTGAGCGTCCGGGCGTTGTAGGCGTCCCAGAGCTTTTCACATAAAACGTCGGCGTCCCGCCCCATCTGAGACACCATGACGGAACACGTTTCGGCGTTGATGAGGAGCTTGTAGTCCTGAACCGAAAAGCCGTCGATGTCGGCATAGGGGATGACAAGGGACTTCCCTGCCCTGTCGAAGACGATGGCGTCTTCTTCCAATGTAATCACAGCGTCGCCGTTGAAGCCGACCGACTGCACAATGCCGTTAAATCTGCCGTCATTTGTCATTATGTTAGCCTCCCCGGATTTCTTTGGGCATGCCGTTATATGAGCTGCTGCTCATTGATGATGAGCTTGAACTGGAGATTCAGCGTCTCGGCGGCCTTTCGGCACATGATCATGCGGCCGAGGAAAATTTCGAAATAATCCATAACCGAGCCATATTTCGTGTCGATGTTCAGCTTCAGTTTAATAAGCGTCTTGTCCTCGTTGATTCTAAGGGAGGACTTTTTAACAGAGTAATTCACGCGGTCGTGGATATCGTGGTTAATGGACTCCTTGTTCCTCACCCGGCTGCGCCGAACGTCGCACTTGTCGGCCAGTATCAGCGCGGCGGCGACGGGGTTGACGGCGACGCCTGTCCCCTCGTCGTGGTTGCCGATGGCCGACGTGATGATGGCGATGCCTTCCGCGTCGCACTTCAGGTGGTCAAGAAGCCGGAAGGCCATCACTGCCCCGCTTTGGGAGTGCTCGATCCTGTTGACAAGGTTGCCGATATCGTGAATGAAACCTGCGATCTGCGCCAGCTCCACCTCGCGCCGGGGATATCCCATCGTTTCGAGGATATACCGGCAGTCCTCCGCCACCTTCCCGGCATGGGCAAAGCCGTGCTCCGTATACCCCAATACGGTCATCGCTTCGTCTGCTTTTGATATATAGGTTCTTATTGCCGCATTGTCGCGGACGTCGCTGAATGTCACCATGATCAAGTGCCTTTCTTTTTCTCAATAGTATCGGCAATAATTTCGGCTTCATCATATCACCAAAAGGATATTTTGACAATCAGGCGAAAAAAGAGACGCCCACAGGCTGGACGTCTTTTGCTTTACTGTATGCTATTCGTTTTCAGACCTGACTGTGTATTCGCCGATTTTGCGGAATTTGTCGTTTCGGAGGTCGACGAGCTTTTTGCCGGCCATGTATTTGTATTTATTGATTGCTTTGATAAGATACTGCCTGATGTTTTCCGCGACGATGGACGGATTGTCATGGGCGCCCTGATTTGTTTCCGGAATGACCTCGTCGACAATACCCATGTCCTTAAGCTCGACGGCTGTCATTTTCAGCATTTCAGCGGCTTCAAGGTCGCGGCTGGAATCCTTCCAGAGGATATTTGCGGCGGCTTTCGGGGATATGACGCTGAGCACCGCGTTTTCAAGCGCGGCGATTTCGTTAGCGGCGCACAAGGCCAGCGCCCCGCCGCTGCCGCCGTCGCCGATCAGGACGCTGATGATCGGAACCCTCAGGTTCATCATGAACATCAGGTTGTTGGCGATGGCGATATGCTGGCCGTGTTCCTCCGCTTCAACGCCCGGAAAGGCCCCGACCGTATCGACAAAGCAGATGATCGGCCGGTAGAATTTCTCGGCCTGCCGCATGAGTCTCAGCGCTTTTCTGTAGCCTTCGGGCTTGTTCATCGAAAAATTGTACTTGATATTTTCTTCGAGGGTCCTCCCCTTGACCTGGCCGATCACAGTCACAGGCGCATTGTGAAACGATGCGATACCGCCCACGATGGACGCGTCGTCGCCCGACAGCCGGTCACCGCAGAGCTCAATAAAATCAGGGAATATCAGGGTCATGTAGTCAAGAGCGTTCGGACGCTCCTTATGGCGGATCAATTTCAGGCTTTTTTCAACAGTGCTCATATTAACCTCCATAATTTCGCATCCTCATGTGTGCAATTGCAGCAGCTTCGCCAGAATCGGACGCAGCTCGTCCTCGCCGGCGACAATATCCGCAAATCCGTGATCCTTTATGTATTTGGCCGTCTGAAAATCATCGGACAGCTTGGCGCGTATCGTCTCCTCGATGATGCGTTTGCCGGTGAAGCCGATCTGCGCGTTTTCCTCCGCGATGATAATGTCCCCCAGGGAGGCGAAGCTGGCCGTTACGCCGCCCAAGGTCGGGTTTGACATGACGGAGATGTACAAAAGACGCTTACGGCTGTGCTTATAAACAGCGGAAGCCGTCTTTGACATCTGCATCAGCGAGTAGACGCCTTCCTGCATTCTCGCGCCGCCGGACGCCGTGATCGTGATGATCGGGAGATTTTTCTTTGTCGCCAGCTCAAAAGCGCGGGTAATTTTCTCTCCGGCGACCGACCCCATTGACCCCATCATAAATAAAGGCTCAAATATCACCATGACGCACTGCTTTTTGTTGATCGTCGCATAACCGCAGATGACTGCTTCATTTTCCGAGCTTGCCGTCTTCGCCCTCTTCAGCTTTTCGTCATATCCGGGGAATTTCAGGATGTTGACTGACGACAGGTTCTGGTCGATCTCGTCAAAGCTGTCTGAATCGATGATCCGATGCAGCTTATCCCGCGCTGTCCTGACATTCTCTTTCAATGACTGGTTGTCGGCTTCTGCCGCATCTTTCATTTTCACGTCCATACTCCTCGTTTTTTATTCAGCGTCAGTTATTTCCGTATAAACAGGATGCCGAGCGTTCTCGGTCCGCAGTGGCAGGAGACCGTACAACCGGCTTTCGTCTCAATGATTTCATTAAACCGCGCGTACCGGCCGATCGCTTTTCGGGCGGCTTCCACTGCCTTCGGAGGCGCTGCCGGGTGTGTGATAAATATCCTGTCAAAAACAATATCGTCTCTGCCTTCCAGCTTGTCCCTGACATATGTTTCAACACAGCTTTCGAAATCGCCCCGGTATTTCTTCGTCACCTGCATAATCCCGCCGCTCACTTCCACGCATGTGCGCAGATGCAGAAAATTCGCGCCAAGCGCCGTTGCCAGGGAGCAGCGCCCGCCCTTGAAAATATAGTCGAGCCGGTCAATGAGAAAGCTTGTCTCGACTCTTTCGATCACATCCGTTATCTTTCGGCGGATTGTCCCGGCATCATCACCGGCTTCCGCCATTTTCGCCGCCTCGAAGGCAATATGTCCCTGGCCTGAGGATAGATTCTTTGAATCGATGACATAAACGTTGCTAAAAACCTTTGCCGCGTCCACGGCGTTGACGTGGCATACGGAAAAGCCCGAACCCAGGCTGATATGGATGACCGCGTCATATCCCGTCGAAAAGCGCTCAAAAAATCTTATGTAATCAAACGTATTGACGGCTGCCGTCGTGCAGAAGTCTCCGGTTTTTTCCACATAGCTGAATATGTCGGCAGGTGTAATATCAACGCCGTCCCGGTAAGCTTTCCCGTTTTTCATAATATACAGCGGGATCATTTCGATATCAAACAT
Organism: Clostridiales bacterium; assembly: GCA_012718935.1. Lineage (GTDB taxonomy): Bacteria > Bacillota > Clostridia > Oscillospirales > Oscillospiraceae > Sporobacter. Next base: position 4,752 of record JAAYBH010000466.1, on the reverse strand, counting down.
TTCCAAAAGCTCCTGCGACAGATCGCAGGTGCTGTCGGACGTGATCTTGATCGTCATAACATACCTCCCGGCATTTTTGCGTTATTGCTCCGAGCCTGGTACACCCAGCTTCCGGAATCTCCCGTACCGCGTCTGAGTGAGCTCTTCACCTGAAAATATCCTCATTTTCTGATACCAGCTTCGGATGTCTGACGCCAGGGAAACGTACATCAGCTCCGTGTCGCCGCCCCGTTCCGATATGATCCTCTCAACGACACCCAACCTGTACGCGTCCTTCGCCGTCAGCTTCAGGTTCTCCGCCGCCTCCGCCGCCTTATCCGTGTCCCTCCACAGGATATTCGCGCAGCTCTCCGGCGCGATGACGGAATAGCTGGCGTTCTCAAGCATCCAGACTTCGTCCGCTACCGCCAGCGCCAGTGCGCCGCCGCTGCCGCCCTCGCCGATGAGAACAGACAGCACAGGCACCTTCAGTCCCATCATCTCCGCAATACTCTCGGCAATGGCCTGCCCCTGGCCGCGCTCCTCTGCGGCGATACCGGGATAAGCTCCTGACGTATCGACAAAGCAGACAATGGGCCGTCCGAATTTCTCCGCCTGCTTCATTAAACGCAGCGCCTTGCGGTAGCCCTCCGGATGGGCCATACCAAAATTCCGCCTGATCCTGCTTTTTGTATCCCTGCCCTTTTCCGTTGCGATCACTGTGAACGGGGTATCATCCAGACAGGCAAGGCCGCCGACAACGGAGGGATCGTCGGCATAACGGCGGTCGCCGTGGAGCTCGATAAAGCCCTTAAAAACATGCTCGATAAATTCCAGGCCCGTCTGACGGTCCTTCGACCGTGCAGCCGTCACGATTTCATACGCTGTTTTCATGTAAACCTCGATCTAAATCTGAATATGCATGGAGAGCAATGTACCGATGACGCGCTTTTGTTCGTTTCGGGGCAGTATCATATCGATAAAGCCGTGCTCCAGCATCGTTTCAGCCTTCTGAAACCCCTGGGGCAGCTTTTTCCGCACGGTCTGCTCCACCAGCCGCGCGCCGGCAAAGCCGATCGTAGCGCCCGGTTCGGCGATGATGATATCACCCTCCATGGCAAAGCTGGCCGTGACACCGCCCGTCGTCGGGTCGGTAATCACTGTAATATACAGCAACCCGCTGTCGCTGTGGCGTTTTACGGCGCCGCTGGTTTTGGCCATCTGCATCAGGGACAGAATCCCCTCCTGCATCCGCGCCCCGCCCGAGACGGTGCAGCCGACGACCGGCAGTCTTTTCTCCGTTGCATATTCAAACAGCCGCGTGATCTTCTCACCGACGATCGTACCCATACTGCCCATCATAAAGTAGGGTTCCATGACGAACAGCGCGCAGGCGGCGCCACCAATGGTAGCCTCCCCACAGATAACGGCTTCCTTCTCCCGTGCCGAGCTTATTGTGCTCTCCAGCTTGCTCTTATAACCGGGGAAATTCAGCAGGTCCGTACTTTCCAGGTCACCCCAAAGCTCGGTAAAGCTGCCCTTATCCGCCATGAAGCGGATGCGCTGCCGGGCGTTCATCCGGAAGCAGCGGCCGCACCGGCAAACGTGCAGATTATCCCATAAAAAGCTCAGAGGGATATCGTGTCCGCAGCTCGGACACTTCTCCGACATTTCGTAAGCGGTTTCAGCTTTTGCCGGCGGCAGCCTCCCGCCCTTTTCAAGTTCATTTTTTGGTTTCTTAAAAAAAGCTTCAAGAGCCATCAGCGTCACCGCGTTCCTTCATAAAGTCGGTATTGTAGTCGCCTGTCAGAAATCTCTGATCCGATACGATTGATATTTGTTCATCAATATTATTCGGCACGCCGTCGATGACAAGCTCGCACAGCGTAGCCTGCATTTTTCTAATGGATTCTTCCCGGGTTTTCGCATGGACAATCAGCTTGCCCAGGAGCGCGTCGTAAAACGGCGGGACAATATAGCCGGTCCATAACGCGCTGTCAAAGCGGACGCGCGGACCGCCAGGGACATGAAGAAACGTCACCTTACCCACAGCAGAAGCATTGATCCGGCATTCGATGGAGCTGCCCTCAATGGCAATGTCCTTCTGAGTGAAATCCAGGGGGACGCCGGCGGCGATACGGATCTGCCATTTCACAATGTCGATACCGGTAATCTGTTCCGTAATGGCGTGCTCCACCTGCAGGCGAACGTTCATCTCCATGAAGTAAAAGCAGTTGTCCTTGTCCAGCAGGAACTCAATCGTTCCGGCGTTACAGTAGCCGACGGCTTTTGCCGCGGCGACGGCGGCGTTTGTCATTTTGCGCCGGAGCTCTTCATTGACCGCAGGAGACGGCGATTCCTCCACCAGCTTCTGGTTGTTGCGCTGGATGGAGCATTCGCGCTCATGAAGACAGACGGTATTCCCCGTCTCGTCGGCCAGGATCTGCACCTCGATATGCTTGGCCGGTTTGATTTGCTTCTCCATATAGACGGCGCCGTCGCCGAAGGCTTCATGCGCCTCGTGGGAGGCTGTATGAAACGCATTCTCCAGTTCATCAGGTGAGCTGATGATGCGGATGCCTTTACCGCCGCCGCCAGCGCGGGCCTTGATCAGCACGGGATATCCGATTTTTTCAGCCGCCGCGGCAGCCGCCGCGGCGCTCTCCAATATATTTGTGCCCGGAATGATCGGAATACCGGCTTTTTTCATAACCTGCCGTGCCTGATCCTTATCTCCCATCAGGGTGATAACCTCGGCGGAAGGCCCGATAAAGTCAATACCGTTTTGATAGCAGAGCCCGGCAAAACGCGGGCTTTCCGACAAAAAGCCGTAGCCCGGGTGGATCGCCTGGGCATTTGTAATAAGCGCCGCGCTGATGATCCGCTCGGCATTTAAGTAACTGTCGGAAGGCGGTGCCTCGCCGATACAGACGCTCTGGTCGGCCAGCGCCACGTGCAGTGATTCCTTGTCGGCCACCGAATAGACAGCGACGGTCGATATCCCCATCTCCTTGCAGGCTCGGATGATGCGGATAGCGACCTCGCCGCGGTTTGCAATCAGAATTTTTGAAAACATGACGTTACCTCATCGTGAGTTATCGGGCTCACTTTTTCAGAGCGAACGAAAACTCCGCCTTGACGCAGAGCCTGCCGTTCACGCTTCCCTGTCCCTGGGCAAAAAAGAACGGCGGCTTCGATTTTGTCATGGTGCATTCGGTTTCAATTACATCGCCGGGTTTCACCGGTGTCTTAAACCTGACCTTGTCAATACCGGCAAACAAGGGTGTCGAACCCTTGATCTCTTCAGCAATCAGAACACAGGCGGACTGTGCCAGTATTTCGCACAGAATCACACCGGGTACGACGGGATTTCCGGGAAAATGGCCCTTTAAAAACCACTCGTCACCTTTTACACGATACTTTCCATAAGCCTTACCGTCTGCTAATTCCGCTTCATCTATGAGCAGCATATTGTCGCGATGCGGCAGTATTTCCATGATTTCCGATTTATTCAAGACTTTATCTCCTTATAGTATGCGTGCCAGATGTCAACCCGTCTTCACCTACGAATCAAGATGAATGCGGAAGAGCGGGTGCCCGTATTCCACGATCTGCTTGTTGCCGACGCAAATTTCCCTTATAACACCGCTTTTATCGGCTGTAATCTCGTTCATCATTTTCATTGCCTCTATGATGCAAAGCACATCGCCGGTGTTCACTCTGTCTCCGATAGAGACGTACGGCTGCCTGTCTGCGGCGGGCGCCGCGTAGAAAACGCCGACCATCGGTGATGTGACGGTATAAGCGCCTTCGGCATCCGTCTGCGGCACGACCGTTCCGGTCTTCAATTCAATGGCAGCAGGCACAGATGGGTTTTGCCCTCGTTCCATTTTTACGCTGGCTTCCCCCTCTGAATACTCAAGCGACGTCAGCCCCATCTCCTTCATCAGAAGCGCCAGCTGCTTGATGTCGTTATACTCCATTGCGACCTCCTGCCATTTATTGGTGGATTCATTATATCTAATATTTTTGAAATATCAAGCGTCTACATTTACTATATGTCATTGCCTTCATTGGGAAGGCTTATGATTCCATCTTTTTAAACGCGACGCAGGCGTTGTGACCGCCGAAGCCGATGGAGACGGATAAGGCAACAGCAGGGTCTGCCTTGCGCGCGACAACCGGCACATAATCCAGATCGCATTCCGGGTCCTGTTCTTTCAGTCCGGCTGTGGGAGGAACGACGCCCGTATCGAGAGCCAAAATTGATATGATGGCTTCGACAGCGCCCGCCGCACCCAGCATATGGCCTGTCATCGACTTTGTCGAGCTGACAACAACATCGCCGATCCTGCCGCCGAACGCCTTTTTTATAGCAATTGTTTCAGATGCGTCGTTCAAGGGCGTGCCGGTGCCGTGGGCGTTGACATAAATAACGCCGGAAGGGCAGCTCGCTTCAGCAAAAGCGTCCCTGATGGCTCTTGAACTGCATTCCGCTTCGGGGTCAGGAGCTGTTATGTGATGCGCGTCGCAGGTAGAACCGTAACCGACCACCTCCGCGTATATTTTCGCGCTACGCGCTTTCGCGTGTTCGTATTCTTCAAGGATCAGCGCTCCGGCTCCCTCGCCCATAATAAAGCCGCCGCGCCGTCTGTCAAAGGGGAGCGAGGCGTTATCGGGATCTGCAGACGTTGTCAGTGCCGTCATATTCGCAAAACCTGCGATGGAGAGCGGCATAACGGCCGCTTCGCTGCCGCCGGTGATAACGGCATC
>JAAYBH010000465.1 GCA_012718935.1 Clostridiales bacterium | reverse complement strand
TGCCGATATCGGCCTGAAAACGACCGAGCGGCAACCTCTGTTTCGCTACGCTCCACTTCGGTTGCCGCTCAGGGATAGGTTCCGCACTAACATTGTGATTGGTACAAAAAACGGGGGCAGCTCAACCCCATCATTCCACTCACTTGGAATACCAGTTAGAGAGAACTCTGCCTCTCCGTCGCTTTTACCTCCGTGCAGGCTTACGCCCGCGTAAAGTTTATATGCGAACAACGTGTCGCTTCACGGTGCATCTCGTCGATATAGAACCAGGTGGTCTTGCGCGCTGCGCGGTTGACGGTCACGCGATTCCACACCGCGTCCTGCAGAATCAGCATGGCGATCTTTTTCAGGCCCTTGCCGAGCTCCTTGATATCGTAGCAGAGCAGCCTCGAGTCCGCCTTGATATTCGTCCTGTGGTTAAAGACGTTCAAAGAGCCTACCACATAGATTTCCAGCGACGTGGCAAGCCGCTGCGCCTCGGCCTCCGGCTGCGCGCGGAGCAGTTCGTACAAATCGCCCAGGATAGGCATTTTCTCAGGCGACGGGTCGATGAGATAATCCCGGTAGACGAGCCTTGTGCATCTGTCGATAATGGTTTTTTCCACCGGCTGCAGGCCGTCCTTGCCACCCACAATGAGCTCACACAAGCTGAGTATGAAGTCGCTTTTGAGTGTCAGCGGGTCCTCCTCCTCGCTGTAGTTGAGGTTGATATCCATCGGATTCTGGTATTGGGTGGATGTGGGCGATAATTTGACCACCTGCCCCCCAAGCCGGGTGATCAGGGGGTGGTACTCGCCTTCGGGATCTGATACGATGATATCGTCGTCCGTCATAAGGAACACATTGACGATCTCGCGCTTGGCGCTGAATGATTTACCTGATCCCGGCGTGCCCAGGAACAGGCCGTTCGGTGCCTTGAGCAGCTTTCTATCTGCCATGATGATGTTGTTGCTGAGCGGGTTTAGGCCGTAGTACAGTGCCTCTCCGCCCTGAAAAAGCTCACAGGTGGTGAACGGCACGAAGATGGCAGTGCTGCTGGTTGTCAGACCGCGCAGGATTTCCACCTGGTTGAGCCCCAGCGCCAACGAGGAAATGAGGCCCTGCTCCTGGCAGAAGTCCAGGCGTTTCATGGCGCAGTTGAATTTCTGCGCTACGCCCGCCGCCGCGAACGCATCATTGTCCAGCTTGCGGCGCTTCTTCGCCGTATTCATCACCAGCGCGGTCACCAGGAACATGCGCTCGTTTCTGCTCTGCAGGTCGTTCAAAAGTGCCATTGCCTCAGTGCCATATGTTTGCAGATCGGCCGGCAAAATATCCATATCATACCCGGCGCGCACCGCTTTTTTCTGCTCCGCGATCTTCATGGCGTCCAGGTCGGTCAGTTTGCGCTTGACGGTTTTGATCGCCTCCGCCTGGTCGATGGAACGAATATGCAGGTTGACCGTGACGGTGGTGTCGAGATCGAAGAACTCCGCCAGCATGCGGTCGCTGAGTTCCGGTGCCATGATTTGAATGAAGCTGACCGCACCATAGTGTTCACCTACGCGGAAGGTCTTGCTGTCGCGGAAATCAAAGGACGACGGCGCGATGAAGTCTTTGGTGGACATGCCGGTGCGGGCAATATCCTTCCAGTCGAAATGCAATTTTTCCTGTCCGTCCGGGTGAAGCTGCCCGTGCAAGAGCTCCAGCCGCTCCGCGCCGGTGAGCGCGCGGGCTGAAGCGCCCAGCGTCTTGAAATTCGATAACACATCCGCCTCAATGCGCTCCAGCCGGGGCTTGGCTTCTTTGAGCGATGCCGCCTCGATGCCGAAGGTGATATACTTCTCCCGCACGATTCCATTGCGTCCTTTGGCAAGCTGGTTTTTGAGCATATCCGCGTATTCCGTGCGGATGCTGTCAAACTGGTCGGCGCGGCCAGGGATTTCAATCGACCGCTCAAAATCCCGGATATTGGCGCGTTTGTTAAGAAAGGTAAGCTGCACATGCACCGATGAGTCGAAATATAGCGATAGGTAAGCCTACTGTGTCCATGTTTCCGGCTTTTCCCCCGCTCCACACCGTGCATGAGAGTTTCCCCTCACACGGCGTTCCATCAACAGAAATAGCTGTTCATTATCACAAGTTATTACCATAAACATTTGTTCTTGAGCCGTTCGCCACCGAAGCCGATTAGGTGGCGATTGGCAAATTTCCAACTTCAACACGAAGTTTGTTGAGCTTTGCAAGTTGCTTTTTGTTAAGGTTTGTCAAGGCAAGGTATTTCTCTATGGTCGATTCTGTGGTAGCATGAATCAGGATGTGCACCGTTTCGTGGACAAGTATCAAATTCTGGTATTTATCATTGCCGCCTTTACTGCGTGGCAGTTTGTGATGACAATGGATATCCTCCGAGATTTCAAAAACCTGCCCGGTCACGGCACATTTTCCATATTGCGCACAGTAGAGGGATAATCGGTTATCCGCGTATTCGGCGCTTCGCCCATATAGCGGCTGTCGCACCAACGCCCCCAGCATAGATAGATTAATGCCAAGGTTTTTGTGGATTTCCTTTCTGCCCTCCGGGGTGTATTTCTGCACCGACCTCTTTTTGTTCATTGGTGGTTTTGTCCGGGTGTAGGCAATAGGAGCAATCGGCAAGTTTTTCAAATAGCGCATCTGCGCCGATTCTCCGTATCGTTCCACCACCGCCCCGGTGACTTCTCCACGCGGACTTTTCTTCAGCCGTTTCCCAAGCCGGTAGAAAATCTTCCAAGCCCGGTAGCCGATTTCCGCAAAGTCTACAATGACGGCAGTTGCCATCCGATAGTAGTTGTGCACTCCCATGACGAAAGCATTGTAATCATGGATGGCGTGGATATCGGTGTTGCCCTTTTGCGGGCGAACGATGGCCCTGACTTTCTGTTTGGCCTCCGCTCGTATCCGTTGGATGGCTTTGTCACCAACACGCGAATGAACCACCATTTTGCCTTTTTTCTGCCTTAACTTCATTTTGATACCAAGAAATTCGGAGTATTGGTTTTCCAAGCTGACAACCCGCGTTTTCTCCGGAGATATATCGAGCCGCAGCCGCTCTTTCAGCCACTGCGTCACCGCCGTTTTCGCCCTGAACGCTACATCTGCGGTTGGGCAGAACACCCGGAAATCATCCGCATAGCGAACCATGTACATTTCTTTCAGCCGGGTTGCCCGCATGGCCTTGTAGCCATTACTTTTTATGGGCCCACCCTTTGCGTCATAACAGGGCTTTCCGCTCCATACCACCGGGTTATCCTGCCACTGACTTTCTATCCACCAATCCAGTTCGTTCAGCACGATGTTTGCCAGCAAGGGTGATATGATGCCGCCTTGCGGCGTTCCCTTGTCGGGCGTTACCATTGTGCCATCCTCTAACTGAATGGGCGCTTGTAGAACGCGCTTTATGATGTATAGCAGCCGTTTATCGCGGATACCCAGCGCCCACATCTGCTTCATCAGCTTCGAGTGGTCAACATTATCGAAAAATCCTTTAATGTCAAATTCCACTACAAAGCCCATGTGCGATTTCTGCATCAGCCTGTAAGCCGCCGCCACCGCATGCTCCTGACTTCGGTTGGGGCGAAAACCATAGCTGGTTTCACAGAATTTTGCTTCACAAACGGGTTCCAAGACCTGCAAAATACATTGCTGTATCAGCCTATCCCAGATGCACGGTATTCCCAATGGACGGGTTTTGCTGGGGTCATGTGGCTTGGGGATTTCTTTTCTCCGAACAGCCCTGGGGCTGTAGTTCTTGGTAATGTTGCGCACTTTTTGGACAAGTCCATCAGGCGTGAATTTCTCCACATCCTGAATGGTGAGCCTGTCCGTGCCGGGTGTTACGCTGCCGTTGTTTCCTTTGATATTCCGGTAGGCCAGCAATATATTGTCCCTGCTCAAAATTGAATCCATCAGCCGGTCAAATGTGCCGCCATCCATTGCTTGGGCGAAAAGCCCGTCAAAGGTGTCCTGCATATCGTAATACTCGGCGTGCCTGAGGTTGTTAATCTTTTTCGGCTTCGTGCTCTTTTTGCGCTTGTTCGTGGTAATCATACAGGCATCATCTCCCTTGTGGGCAGATTGACCTTTTTGTCATACCCGAAATCCTGATGTTCACTTGTGATTAGAATTTTGTACTTCTGCTGACTCGTGGCCGTCACTCCGGTTCCCATTACAGGAACCATCGCCGCTATTGCCACTACTTTACCCACCGCTTCGACTGCTTATTTGTTTCGTCAGCCTATATCCCGAATGAGGGATACGCGATAGGCTTTCACCACGTTCCGATACTCTTATCTGTTCATATACCCTTAGGTCACGCTATGAGCCTGCCAGCTTGACACCGCCTGTAACGATGTATGGAATTTTGCATTAACCAGAACTACTTTTCCACACTGGCTCCCACAAAGGGATAGGGAGATTAGCCCCATGCTTCCTTTAGACCCGTACATTCGCGTTTTCGTCAGTCCCTTCGGACATTCTAACCATAGGTATTTTGTAGACCCCCGGCCTAACGCTCACAGCCACCTCTGGCTTGCCTTGCGCCTATCGCTGTTTCTAATGTTAACCGCGTATAGAGCGAGCGCAGTCAGCCGACTTCACCGAGCTTCTGACCCTGGCCGTTTCCAGCCAACGCCAGTCGGAGTATTAGGGGAGCGTTTCAGGGCGTTACCCCATCATTCCACTCATCAGAGCATCAGTTGTTGCTTCCTTAAATTACAGGAAGCCCCCCATTTTTAGCACTACATGGTCTAAGCGCCCACAAACTTTTGGGAAGTGGGATAGTGTTTGTGTGGGAACGTGTCGCACAGTTCAGGAAGTCGCAGTAGCTTTCAAAAATAGCGTTCTTGTCCTCGTTCTGCGCCAATTGATAGTTCAGATTGCTGAACATGATGGTCTTGGTATACAGCCTGTTCGTCACCCGGCAGACGCCGTCGCGGTACATCTCCTTGAAAGGAATGGTCTGCTGCGCGGTCTTGGGCGCATCGGCCTGCCCAAACAGACGGGTCTTGACGGAGCTGGAAAAGTTGGCAGATGGCTCCCGCCCGCCCGATGAGGACGATGCGGTCTTTTTTCCCTTCTGCATGGCCTTCAAATCCGCCCTATTTGCCTTTGCCTGCCGGACGTTTTTGCGCAGGCGCTGTTGCTGCGCGGTTTGTTGTTTGTTTTGCAAGATTTTTCCCCTCCTTTTCCAGATAGAGATACAGGTTTTCCGTCTTGTATGGACGCGCACCCGGCCAGAGCCGATGGCGCAGCATCTGCTTTAAAATCTTCTCGGCGGGCATCCCGTCTTTTTCGTACATGGCGAAAAAGAACATGGGTAGCATGGCCCCGATCATGAGCAGCACCGCGACGGTGCCACCTACGACGCCCCTGGTGAGAAAATATAGGGGGATGCCGATGACAGCGGCGACGGAAAAGCAGATAAGCTGGCGCTTGGTGAGCCCCAACGCTACTTTGGTCTTAACTTTGGTCAAGTCTTTGGGTACATTGACATATGGCAAATCAGGCCACCTCCTTTTCAATGCATTGGATTTGTGAGACAATGCCGTTCATAATGAACGCCACGCAGGGGACCGCCACACTGTTGCCCAGCATCTGGTAGCGGCGGGTGTCGCTGATCTCTTTCCCGTCGTGGCCGAACCGTGTCCAGCCATCCGGGAACCCCTGCAGCCGTTCGCACTCGATGGGCGTCAGGCGGCGCACGATGTATCCGGCGCGGACGGGATTCTGATAATTGAGCGAATATCCCGGCTTGTTTTTCGCCTGCAAGGTGCCGGACAGATCGCCCGTTTCCTTGTAGTTGCGGCAATCCACGGCAGCCACCGCGTGGTGATCGCCGGCCGTCATGGTGGGTGCAGGGTCTACGGGTTTGCCCACGCCCAACCCATTGCCCGCGCCGTCACCGTTGCGGGTGGGACCGCCGCCCCTGCAGCGCGTGGCCTTGTCCTGGATGGGGATGGGCTCATGCGCGGCGACAGCCGGAGTGTCCGTAGCGGTTAGCGTAAACGACAGATTTTCGCTGATGCCGCTCCCATTAGGGCCGTTTCTGTGCTGACGCCCGATCATATTGCCCTGCAGCGCGTAGGCAACGCGCAAATCGGGTTCGGAAGCCACGACATGCGGATTTCCACCCGCACACAGGGTCGGCTGCACTTCTTTCAAGCTGGAACGGTTCTCCTTGCTGGTGATCTGCTGCAGATCAAAACCGCATGCCACCAGCGGGGCGTTGCGGCAGGACGAGGTGCTCATGGTTGTCAGGGATTTTGTGGTATTTGCCACGGATAGCTCCCCGGTGCCGTTTTGGTGGACGCTTACGGCAACCACATTCTGCCCACGGTCGGCGCAGGGGGACGAATCGCCTCTGGCCGTCAGCGTCCGCGCGGTTTCCGGCTCACAGATGAAGGGCTGCTCATGCTGGCAAGTCAACGCTCCGGCCAGTTCCTCCGCAATACCGGCGTGGCTCTGGCTGGACGCCGCGCAAAACACCAGCCCCGCGGGATTGCGCCCGCCGCCGCCATCCGCGCCGACCAGCGTGGGGGATGTTCCGTCCTCCGTGAATACCCGCGACTGCTGCGTATCCCACGGATTCAGGCAGTTTTCTGCGATGAATGTCTGCTGTTTCATCCCCGGCTGTGCGCATATAGCCGCTGAAACGTCGTGCAAATCACGAACCTCGTCCCGCTGGTTACAGGCGAACGCTATGCTTTCACCTGCATCTCCAACGCCTCCTGAAGCATCGGGGGAAGTTGCTTGCCGCGCTTTGCTGCCCGGCGCAGGATGCCCTCGCATGCCTTTTTCGATAAACAGTATTTCTCCGGCGCTTTCTCCTCCAAAATCGCAGATAAGAAAGATTCGCCTGCGCCGTTGGGGGACTCCAAAATGTTGGGCGTTGAGCACCCTCCAAGCGATCTCAGTTCCACAGCCTCGCACCATGCCAGCGTTTGCCCATCTGCCAGAAGCAGGCATTGGAATCTCGGTTTTTGCGAACGCTTCAAGCACGGCTCTAAAGTCACTCCCGGCGGGCTTTCCGCTGGACATGGCGCCGGGGACGTTCTCCCACAGCGCGTATCTTGGATATTTGCCATTCGTGGCCCTCCTCATTTCATCAATAATTCGTATGGCCTCGGTAAAAAGGCCGCTGCGCTCGCCCTGCAAACCGAGTCGCCGACCTGCGGTCGACAAATCCTGGCAAGGTGAGCCGAAGGTGATGATGTCTACGGGCGGCAGCTTTGCGCCGTCGAGCGCGGTGATGTCGCCAACATGCTCCATATCAGGGAAATGGCGCATGGTTACCGATACCGCCTGCGGCAGTATCTCGCTGGCCCACAGCGGCCGGATGCCATAAAAAGACGCGGCATAGGGGAAGCCCCCTATGCCGTCGAATAAGCTGCCGAGCGATGTAATTTGATTGTTCATATTCACAAGGGTTTCGATACCTCCTTTGTACCGCGCCTAACGCTCCGGTCCGCGATCCTTCTTTGCGGACGTGGATTTGCGTGGGGCGTACTCTTGTTTAGCTCCGCGCAGTTTTGTCATCACAGACTCCTTGCCGTCCGACTGCGCCTGCACCTGTTCGCGTGATTGGGGCCTGACGGTGAAAACCGTGAGATAGCCGCTCAACGCTCCAGCAAGCTCACGAATATCCCTGTCGGTGGGTCTGTAGCCGTACCACTCGTGCTTCCCGTTGGATGTCCAGATGTGCGGCACGCCTCTGAGTTGGTTCTTATCCTGCTTTTTGCCCCACACATCGCTGAAACGGAACAGCAGCGCGTCCACCTCTCCGTCTGCGCGGTTCAGCACCGTCGCCTTCAGCGCCTCGTAGTGGTCAGCGTATCCCAGCGTGACAAACTGGAGTTTTACCCTGTTGTCGCCGCCCAAATCACCATAGCAGGCGCGGCCCGCGAACACAGGATTGGATATCCCGCCGCATGCCGCCTCCACCCGACGCAGTTCCTGTTCAAAATAATTCATACCGTGCGCTCCTGTTAGAGTTCCGGCTCCCGGCCCTTGCCGGTAGCGTCCTTGTGGGGCTGCGGGTTCTCCCGCGCCTGGCGGATCTGCTCTATCACGGACGTTTTTTTGCCTAGTTGTTCTTTCTCAGCGGGAACGGCGACGGGTGCGTCCGCTTTCAAATAGCTGCCGTGCGCGTCCCGGTCGTCCAGAATGTCCTGAACCACGCCGCTCATATCCACAAAGCCGTCCAGCGTGCCTGGCCACTGGTTGGCAACCAGCGCCAGCGGGTGCTTGAAGCCGAGCAGGTACTCTGCATCGCCCTCGCGGAAATCGTAGCCGTCTTTCAGGTAATCCCGCACGGCGTACTGTGCTGCGATCTCCCCGGCCATGCCGATCAGTTCCCGTTTATCCACGTCCATCAGGCCCTCGCAGTATTCTGACAGGTTACTGTCCAGCCTGCGGAACAGTGCCTGCTTGAGCGCCTCCGTGCTGCCGGCGTCGGGCATGCGCTCATAACCGCCCTGAAGCGCATCCTGCCGGTCGAAAATATCCCACATGATGTCGGAATAGTCGTCCATCCCGGCAGCTTCGAACTTATCTGCCACCACCGCCAGCGGATCGCGGAATTGCAACAGGTACTCCAGTTCCGATTTGTGAAAGTTGTGAATCTCCGCCAGATAATAGTGGGCGCCTGTGATGGCCGCGATCTCCGGAGACATATCAGGAATGTGGTTCCTCGTATTGCCGAGCAAGTCGTCGAAATACGACAGCAGGTTCTCGTCCAGCCGCTGTATTAGCTGCTGGCGCAGGGCCGCCGTCGCTTCATCGTCATATATATCCGGCTCGTGCAGCGCGGCCTGGGCGGATGTTTTTGCGGACTCCAGTTCCGCGATCTGTTCAATATATTCGAGCATTTTCCGCGGGTCGGGCAGGTACGGGTAGATGGAGGGCCGATCCTCATACATCCTCAAACCGCGGCACCTTTTTATGTCTTCCATGCTGTTAACAAGGGTGTAATTGTATTCACCCTTGTGGGAGCCGTGGTAATCGTCATGCAGGCTGCACATACCGATGGGGATGCCGTAACGTAAAGCAACCTCCGCCTTTTGATCAGACAGACGAAGCAGTTTTCCGCTGTCGCCGATATATCCGTCATGTTCCCGCATCTGGGATCGATCATATTCAATTAGCCCACGGATACTCTCCAGCGCCCTGCCAGTGTTGTTCTCCATATCCGCCACCCTACAGTTCCGGGTCGGATTTCTTAGGCGCGGCCTTATCGTTCGCCTTCACGGGCTGAGTCTTGGCCTCTTTCGCGCCCTCCCGCAGCTTTTCCGCGGTGGACTCCTTCGCGGGCGCCGCCTTCTCCTTTTCCTCGGCATACGCGCCCAGGATCGTCTCGTTCATCTGCTTGCGCAGGTCGGCGGTCACGGGGAAGCAGATATCCCGGTACCCGCCCTTGTTGTCCTTCACCTGTGGCATCGCCACGAACAGCCCCTTCTCGCTGTTCACCACGCGGATGTTGTTCACCGCGAACATATCGTTGATGGTCACGCTGGCAAAGGCCATCACATTGCCCTTTGGCTCGGCGATGGGGTATGCCCGCACATCCAGTTTGATTCCGTTTTCCGTATTGCTCATAATCAAAGTCCTCCTCAGTTTTATGGTGAAAAATCAGTGCGCTGAAAACACACTCTTGGCCAGGCTGCCCGTCTTAAAGAGGGTAAAGCACAGCAATATGGTGTAGCCCGCCGTGCCCCAAATCGCGCCGTGGACGCTGTCCGCCGTAGGGATGCTCTGCACCAGCACGGCATAGATCGCCACGCACACGATGATCAGGAAACCCTGGAACGCCAACGCAAACAGGCTCTTCAAATAATTGTTGCCAAGCTGCCCCCATTCGCGGTTTGCCATCGTAGCCAGCGGGATGGGCGCGATGGACACCGTCAGATAGATTTCTATCATGCGCCCATAAATGATCAGGAAAATGCAGATGGTGATCGCCGTAATGCACAGGTGCAGTATGTTGGTCTCCAACCACAGCCCAAGCAGCTCCCATACGCTCATATCCACAAGCAGCGTTTCCAGATGCGCGAGGGCAGCCGCACCGTTCACCTCCAGGCTGCCGCTGATCACGCCCGCGCTTGAGTTGACCACGTTTTGCGCCAGGCTGAACACGCCCATGACGATGTCGAACGTGTGCGTCAGGATATACACGGCCACGAAGGTCTTGAATATCCACTTGTAGATATTGAACGTGTCGAACTCGTGCATGTTGTTCTTTTCCACTATGAGCTGAATGAGCTCATAGCATAGTACAAAAGTCAGGATCATCCCCGCAATGGGGATGACCGCCGTATCAGACAGGGTTCGGATCATGGAAAAGACGCCGCTGTTCCAGAACGATTTCTGTCAAGGGGGTAAATGATATTTTAGCAGCAAAGTGGCCACGGATAACTTTCCGTAGCCGCTTTGCGCTATTTTTTCCTCTATCTCATTGATGTGTGAGTATCCACTTGTAAATT
>JAAYBH010000464.1 GCA_012718935.1 Clostridiales bacterium | reverse complement strand
ACCAAATTGTTTGGTCCGATTGTCGCGAACGACCGGGTCGGGCTGGATATCTACAGAGGAGAGATTCTCGCCTTGCTGGGGGAAAACGGCAGCGGCAAAACAACGCTCATGAATATGCTGTCCGGCATCTATTATCCCGATGGGGGGCATATTTTCGTTGAAGGCAAAGAAGTTTCGATCCTGAGTCCCAAAGACGCGTTTGATCTTGGCATCGGCATGATCCATCAGCACTTCAAGCTTGTGGATGTGCTGACCGCTGGGGAGAACATTATCCTGGGCATGCCGGAAAAGGGCCGTTTCGATATGAAGGCCGTTGGCGATAAGATCCGCAATATCTGCGCGGCGTATGGCTTTGAAGTAAATCCGGATCAAAAAATCTATGATATGTCCGTTTCCCAGAAACAGGCAGTGGAAATTGTCAAAGTGCTCTACCGGGGAGCGGATATTCTGATCCTCGACGAACCCACCGCTGTTCTGACTCCGCAGGAAACGGAAAAGCTCTTTGCGGTTCTGCGCAACATGCGCGACGACGGCAAAGCGATCGTCATTATAACACATAAGCTGCACGAAGTCGAAGAGATTTCGGACCGCGTCGCGGTCCTGCGGCGCGGGCAATTCGTAGGCAGCACACCGACAAAAGATACAAACGCTGCGGAAATGACCAATATGATGGTCGGCCGTGCCGTATCCCTTAATATCGACCGTCCCGAGCCGAATGACCCCAAGCCGCGCCTGATCGTGGAAGGGCTGACCGTCCGGGACAAGGACGGGGTCACCAAACTCTGCGATGTTTCGTTCACCGCATATTCGGGTGAGATCCTCGGCATCGCGGGGATTTCGGGCTGCGGGCAAAAAGAGCTGCTGGAATCCATCGCGGGCCTGCAGCCTTTTGAATCGGGAAGCATCCTGTATATCGACCCCCGGACCGGCGGGGAGATCCAGCTGATCGGCAGGGACCCGCGCGAAATTTTCTCTTTGGGCGTGATGCTGTCATTCGTGCCCGAAGACAGGCTGGGGATGGGGCTGGTCGGCAGCATGGATTTGACCGACAACATGATGCTCCGCTCGTTCCGCAGCGGAAAGTCCGTCTTTGCCGACAGAAAAATGCCGCGCCACCTGGCGGAGCGCGTTGTGAACGATCTTTCCGTGAACACGCCGAGCCTTTCCACACCGGTGCGCAAGCTCTCGGGCGGAAACGTTCAAAAAGTTTTGGTCGGGCGCGAGATTTCCTCCTCGCCCACCGTTTTGATGACGGCTTACGCGGTGCGCGGGCTGGACATCAATTCATCCTACACCATTTATGATCTGATCAACCAGCAGAAACAAAAAGGTGTTGCCGTCATTTTTGTCGGAGAAGACCTGGACGTCCTGCTGGAGTTCTGTGACCGGATCCTCGTCCTCTGCGGCGGAATGGTCAGCGGCATCATCCCCGGCAGAGGCGCGGATAAGCATGAAGTCGGCATGATGATGACTAAATTCGGAGGGGGAAGACAGGCATGAGTTCATCTCATAAGGCACCCTTGATGCGCATCGCGAGGCGCGATTCCATTTCAATCCCGCAAGGCTGGTTCATCCGGCTCGCCGGCCTTGCCCTGGCGCTCGCCGTCAGCGCGGTCGTCATATACGCCATTGTGAAACTGAATCCGCTCAATGTTTACGGCGCCATGTTCGACGGAAATTTCGGCACTGAAAAACGCTTTTGGATCACCATGCGCGATATGGTCATGCTGCTGTGCGTCGGCATCGGCCTCGCGCCCGCCTTTAAAATGCGCTTCTGGAACATCGGCGGAGAGGGGCAGATTCTCATCGGCGGCATTGCGACCGCCGCCGTAATGATCTATCTCGGCAATACACTGCCGACATGGCTGCTGCTGCTGGTATCCTTTGCCGTAAGCTGCGGGGCAGGCGCCATGTGGGGGCTCATACCCGCCGCATTCAAGGCGCGTTTCGGGACGAATGAAACGCTGTTCACCCTGATGATGAACTATGTCGCCATCCAGCTGACATCGTTTTTTGTCGCCACATGGGAAAACCCGTTCGGCTCGAACACGGTCGGCATCATCAACCAGCAGACCAAAGCCGGTTGGTTCCCGGCCCTGTTCGGGCAGCAGTATATGCTCAATATCGTGATCGTACTGGCGCTTGTGGTAATGATGTATATTTATCTGCGTTTCTCCAAGCAGGGCTATGAAATTTCAGTCGTGGGCGAATCCGAGCGCACGGCCCGTTATATCGGCATACACGTTAAAAGCGTGATCAAGCGGACGATGATGCTCTCGGGCGCGATCTGCGGCCTGGCCGGTTTTATTGCGGTCGCCGGCTCGTCCCACACGATTTCGACGAGCACTGCCGGCGGAATCGGCTTTACGGCCATCATCGTGGCCTGGCTTGCCAAATTCAACACGTTTACCATGATTCTTATCGCGATGCTTCTGGTGTTCCTGGAAAAAGGCTCGATACAGATCGCCTCGCAATATAACTTAAACGATTTCGCGTCCAAGATGATCACGGGCATTATCCTGTTCTTCATTCTTGGCAGCGAGTTCTTTATCAATTACCGGCTGGTTTTCCGCGGTGGAAAGGAAGCAAACTGATATGGATCAGACACTGTCCTT
>JAAYBH010000463.1 GCA_012718935.1 Clostridiales bacterium | reverse complement strand
TGGACTACGACAGCATGTCCGTTTCCGGGCATGGCGAAGCGCAGAAGCTCCCTCAGAAGGAGTTCCTGCTGCTGTATAAGCTGTTGTCCTATCCCGGAAAGATCTTCACGCGCATCCAGCTGATGGACGAGATCTGGGGTACGGAGAGCGACACTGGCTGGGAGACGGTGACCGTTCACATCGGACGGCTGCGCAAGCGCTTTGAGGGATGGCCGGAATTTGAGATCGAGTCCGTGCGTGGACTTGGATACAGGGCGGTGAAGAAGGTATGAAGATCGACACAGAGGAACGCAAAAGCCGCTTTACGCTGGCGCTTTTGTTTTCCGGCATGGTTCTGCTGTTTCTGATTGCAAACGCCATTCTTACTGGACTTTTGATCTTTTATATGGTCTATCACGGGCAGCTTCAGCTTGGAGACGCCGAGCTGAAAGCCGGCTCTCTGGTTTTGAATCTTCTTCTGTGGAGCATCGTCATCGGCGCGGTGCTGGCCGCGCTCGCCAGCCGGTTTCCCTTGAAGCCGATCAATAAGATCCTGAATGCCATCAACCGGCTCGCAGCCGGGGATTACACAGCGCGGCTATCGTTCAAAGGCCCGATCAGCAAAGCGCCGCCGGTACGCGAAATTACCAACAGCTTCAATCTCATGGCGACAGAGCTGCAGCACACAGAGGAGCTGCGCTCCGACTTCGTCAACATTTTTTCCCACGAATTCAAAACGCCCATCGTCTCCATTGCGGGCTTTGCCAAGCTGCTCAAGCGGGGAAATCTTCCGGAGGAGCGGCAAAAGGAATACCTGGACGCCATTGAAGAGGGATCCATGCGCCTGGCGCAGATGGCCACCAACGTCCTGAACCTGACGAAGGTGGAAAACCAGAGCATACTGACGGACGTCCGCCGCTTTAATCTGTCGGAGCAGCTGCGGACAAGTATGCTCCTGCTGGAGAGCAAGTGGACCAAGAAACACATCGAGCTCCTGCTGCCATCCGAGGAATACTATATGAGCGGCAATGAAGAGCTGATGAAGCAGGTTTGGATTAATCTGTTCGACAACGCGATCAAGTTTTCTCCGGATTACGGCACCGTGGAGGCGCAGATCCACCTTGACGGAGGATGTTTTCACGTCCTGGTCTCCAATTTCGGCGAGCCGATCCCGGAGGAGAGCATGGGCAAGATCTTCAACAAGTTCTATCAGGCGGACGAGTCTCATGCCGCAGAGGGCAACGGCGTCGGCCTGGCCGTCGTGAAAAAGATCGTCGATCTCCACGGAGGGACGGTCAGCGCCCTGTGCAGGGATGGGAAAACCACCTTTACCGTCACGTTCCCGGCCTGACGGTGGCGCCGGCTACGGAAGATACACATGCGGAATGTATCTGGACGAGCAGGCGCGAAGCATCCCTTTGTAATTCAGGCGAAGGTCGATCATGTTTCACACGCGATAGCTTTGCGCACTCTCCTCAATAGTGTCATGGCGCTTCCCCTGTTCCAGCGCCGCCGCGGAAAGGGCGCGGATGACCTCGATCTCCGAATTCAGTCTGCAATCGCAGTATGGAACATTCAATTCCGCACCTCCTGATTGCACTTCATGATGGTATAGCTGTCATGCTCCCGGCAGCCGGTCTCAAAAGAAGCCGACAGCCGGGAGTATCTTCGTTACAGCGGCAGATCCTTCCTGCGGAAGCGGATGCTGCCGATGACATAGCACACCATGCCGACCACGGCAAGAATGCAGAATTTCCAGATAAATGCCGTTGTTCCGTCCAGAATTGAGATCGGATCGAACAGGGTGATGATCGAAACATAGTTGAAGTAGTTCAGCGCATCCATCCGGATGATGGAGGGGAGGATCGGAGAACCGAACAGGCCCAGCATGGTCGCCACCAGGAAGAACATGGACAGTCCACCGCCAAGCCCCATGGCATGCTTGCTGCGGTCAAACCAGCAGGAGGTAAGGAAGCAGATGCCGCTCATGGCGAACATCACGAGGAATGCGCCGAGATTGAGAAGCAGAAGCTTCTGCCAGGTCAGGCCGGTTTCCACATCCACGATCGACAGGCAGACAATGCTGGTAATTGCCGTACACAGGAACATGACAAGCAGCGAGCCGATCAAATAGGCAGCCTGTGTAAAGGTAACTGTGCGGCGCTTGGTAGAAGTGGAAAGAATATACGCCATGGATCCGCTGTCCACCTGGCCGGCAATCAAAGCATTGGAGGTCATAATCATATAGATGATCGGAAGCAGGAGACCTGCCATCTTGAAGAAGATAGAGCCAACGAGGATGCCATACATATCCATCTGCCCCACCTCATCCAGCGCGGCGGATACCTCCTCCGGCAAGCTGGACAGCAGGCTGCCGGTGACGTCTTTCCGCAGGTCCTGTTTTACGGACTCGACAGTCTCTCCCTCTTTCAAGTGATCCAGCCGGTATTCCAGATTCGCCCGATAATCCACGATAGCGGCCATGGCGATGTCCTTGACATTACGGTATTCGGAAAAACCGAATTCTTCATACTGCGCTCTGGTCACACCATAATCGGAAAGCGCGTCCAAAACGCTTTGTATGTTTTCTTCCGCAACCATGTTGCCCGCCATAAAGGGCGCACAGGCGTTCATGACATATTTCTGCCGTTCCTCAGAATGGAGGCTGTCATTGATGGATGCCAGCAAATCAGTGTAATGCGTGACAGTTTCCCCATGTTCAATGAAGAAATCATCGAACATGTAGGATCCGTCCTCCTGCATGGGATTCAGAACGTAGAAGACGACGCCCTGTACCTCTTTGGCCTCCTGCGAATCGGCCTCATATCCGAGTTCACGGATCAATCCCGGCACATAGCTTTCCTGCAGCTCGGTCGCCGCCGCTGCATACGCCGCCATGCTTGCCGCGCCGGCCGCCTGCTCCTCCGGCATGCCTCCCGTCAGCGCATTCACATATGCGGTCTGGTATTCTTTCAGGAACGTGTCGTCAAAATGCTCCATCGCGCCGTTTCCGATTTCGTAGTAATTCAGCGCCTTTTCCTGCAAAGCAGACGTCAGCTCGCCCTCGATGATGGTGTTTTGTATGGCGTCCTTCGTCTCGCTGATGTCGCCTCTGCCCGAAATCAGCATGACGCAGGACAGCATGAAGCAGACGGCGACGGTAATGATGATCCACATCGTCCCGTTTGCCTTGCAGGACTGCCTGAACAACGATTTACTGAACATTTGTATTTGCCTCCTTGCTTCTGCCGAGCTTCTCTCGGAAATACCGGTCGAGGTTGTATTTGATCTCAGAGATAAAATGAACATCCATCCCCCTCAAGCTTCGGAACAGATCGCCGATCCGATCACCGGACAGGGCAACTGTGACCTGATGATATTGGGGTTGGTCGCGCACAACTTCAAAGCCAAGCGTCTTGAAGCGCTCATAATCCCGCGCGTTCACAAATTCTATTTTATAATCCCGCACCTTTGGGTTTCGGATACTCTCCATTTCCGCGATATGTTCGATCCTGCCGCCTGCGATCAACGCCACCCGGTCACAGGTCGCCTCCAGCTCCTCAAACATGTGGCTGCTCATAAAAATCGTCTTTCCCTTGCGATGTTCCTCTTTGATGATTTCAAGGAACGCATCACGCATCAGCGGATCAAGGCCGGTGGTCGGCTCATCCAGAATGATGATATCCGGATCGGCCATCAGCGCCGCTACAACCGCCGTTTTTTGCTTCATGCCCTTGCTCATACGTTTAAGGGACGCCCCTGGATCAAGCTGAAGCCGCTGAATCAGCGCATCCGCATAGGACATGTCCTTCAGGCCCAGGAAACCCGCCTGGCTTTTCAAAAACGCCGTTCCGGTTGCAAGATCGGGGAACGAGATTTCACCGGGAACGTACCCGATATGACGAACATACTCGCTGGAGTGCTTCCAGGCCTCCAGACCGTTGACATAGGCGGCGCCTCTTGTGGGCTGTACAAAGCCCATGATATGGCGGATCGTCGTGGTCTTGCCGCTGCCGTTTGTACCGGCAAATCCGACCATCTCTCCTTTTCCGATGGACAAATTGAGATCAAAGATGCCCCGCCCTTCGCCGTAATCCTTCGTAAGATTATTGATTTCGATCACAGGACTCATTTCTCCAGCGCACCTCCGAAATCCCGATCTTCCTTGTAGTAGCTCATGAAATAATCCTCCAGCGTTTCCTTCAGATGAGTAAACCCACTGATGGAGTACCGGGACAACGTATCGATCACGTTGTTGATGTACCGGTCGTCAGTTGCGATCGTGACGCTGTTTCCGGACAAGGAGTGATCTAAAATGCTGATTCCGTCGCCGGCTGTGCCGCGATCCAGAAAAGCGGCAAGCTCTGTTTCGTCCGAAAATGTAATGCGGTAATTCTTCTGTGATGCATGCTTCAGATCGTCGGCAACGAAATCCGAAACGATTTTTCCATCTTTTATGATTGCGATACGGTCGCAGGTGGCGTCCACCTCAGAAAAAATGTGGCTGGAGAGCAGGATGGTCTTTCCGCGTTTCTTTTCTTCCCGGACATAGTCGATGAATACGTCCTGCATCACCGGATCAAGTCCGCTGGTCGGCTCGTCCAGGATCAGAACCTCCGGGTCGCTCATAAAGGCGGCCACCACGGCCAGCTTGCGCTTTACCCCCAGACTCATCCGCTTGGTATCGCCGGATGGATCCAGCTCGAACAGCGCAAGCAAATGCTGCAGGAGCGCCTCGTCCGTATGCTTTTGCATGCTTTGCATCATGCGCAGGAATTCCCAGCCGGTAAGTCCGGCAGGCAAAGCGATCTCTCCGGGGATATAACCGACGGATCGCAGTATTTCGCTGTATTTATGAAATGACTCCTTGCCGAAAATCTGCGTCTCGCCGCTGTCCGGTCTGGAAAATCCCATCAGATGCCGGATCGTCGTGGATTTCCCGGCTCCGTTCGGCCCGAGAAAGCCGAACACTTCGCCTTCATCTACATGAAAGGACACGTCAAACACGCCGCGCCCGAAGCCGTAATCCTTGGTCAGATGCTTCACATCAATTACGCTCATGTATAGGCAGCCTCCTTCTGTTTCGATTGCCGAGGAATGATACCAGCCGTTTCTAAACTGAAAAGAAACTCTTTTTGTTCCCTGTTTAGTTTCAGTTTAGAATGCGCTGGTATATTTGTTCCAAAGAATACCCCGTGGCGAATACTTGGAAAAGGAGCATCTCCAATGAAGGACAATTTTATCAACCGCACGATTGTAAAGCAGGGCATCCGGGCCGCCATCCGGGATCCGGACAAAAACATCCCCTTCATTCTATCCCTAATCGAAAAGGCGGACACGAAGGGCGTCAACGCAAAAAGCTATGCGAGCATCAGAAATGCGCTGGAAGACCCGGACAACAACTGGAACATCATGATCCACAATCTGCTGCGGAATGTGGACCCGGATGTTCTGGAGAGCATGATGATGTCGCTGGGCTTCCACGCCGCCGTGGCAAGCGCGCCGATCCGAATGCAGAGCATCGAAAAGTACAACTGCAACATCCCCTGGGCGGTCCTGATGGATCCCACAGCGGCCTGCAACCTGCACTGCACCGGCTGCTGGGCGGCGGAGTACGGCAAAAACACGTTCTTAACTTATGAGACGCTGGACCGCATCATCAACGAGGGCACGGCGCTGGGGACCTATACCTATATCTTCTCCGGCGGCGAGCCCACCATGCGAAAGAAGGATCTGATCCGTCTGGCGGAGACGCACCCGGACTGCGCCTTCCTTGCCTTCACAAACGGTACGCTGGTGGATGAAGAATTTGCGGATGAGCTGAAGCGTGTGGGCAACTTTACCCTTGCCTTTTCCATTGAGGGCAGCGAGGCCGACACCGATTTCCGCCGCGGCGCCGGCACCTACCAGGCCGTTATACGCGCCATGGATCTCCTGAGAGAAAAGGGCGTCATGTTTGGCTTCTCCGCCTGCTATACCAGCAAGAATCTGGACACCATCGGCTCGGACGCGTTCGTGGATCTGATGATCGAGAAGGGCTGCCTGTTCGGCTGGTACTTCACCTATATTCCCGTCGGCAAGGATGCCGTGACGGAGCTGATGGCGACGGCGGAGCAGCGTGCGCACATGTATCATAAGATCCGCGAGTGGCGAAAGACGAAGCCTTGCTTCCTGCTGGATTTCTGGAACGACGGCGAATACGTCCACGGCTGCATCGCCGGCGGGCGGCACTATCTCCATATCAACGCCAACGGCGACGTGGAGCCCTGCGCCTTTATTCACTACAGCAACGTCAACATCAACGACTGCTCACTGCTGGAGGCACTGCAAAGCCCGCTTTTCATGGAGTACCGGAAGAACCAGCCCTTTAACGAGAATATGCTGCGCCCCTGCCCCATGCTGGACAACCCGGAGAAGCTGCGGGAAATGGTGGGCAATTCCGGCGCCCATTCCACAGATTTCCTCGCCCCGGAGAGCGCAGAGGAGCTCACCGCGAAAACAGAGGCCGCCGCAGCCGCCTGGCAGATCACGGCAGATGCGCTCTGGGAGGCGGAGGACGACGAAGTGAAATACGGTCACCAGCACGTCGTCTATTCCTGACGGCGGAAGCGTTCATGCCGGTTGCCTGTGGGAAGGTCTTTGATGCGAAGTTTCGTTCAAAGAGTCAAAGAACGGTGGCGGCGGTTTATGATGGACCGCTACGGAAGCGACGAGCTGTCGCGGCTTCTCTCCCGCGCAGCGCTCGTACTCCTGCTTCTGTCATTCATTCCTGATTTGCGGTTTCTCTTTCTGATCGCGTTTGTATTGCTGCTGCTTTCATCCCTTCGCTGTCTTTCCAAAGACAAATATGCGCGGCAGGGAGAGCGATCTCGATACCTTTCCATCCAATATAAGCTGAAGAAGGAGCTGCAGCTGCTGCAGGACCGGTGGCGGGAGCGGAAAACGCACCGGTATTACCGCTGCCCGCACTGCAAAACCGTGATCCGCGTCACCAGGCCTGAGCGCGGGAAAAAGATCGTAATCCGCTGCCCCATGTGCAGACAGAGCTTTGAGAAGAAAACTTAGGAGCGCCTTTTGAATGCCGAAGGGTCCATACCGAGAGGAGTTAGTTCGAGAAAATGCGAGTAAAGATCACATCTGACAGCACCTGCGATCTTTCCCCGGAGCTGATTGATAGATTTCATATCGGAATTTTACCCATGGTTATCACGTTTGGAGATACACCTCATCGGGATGGAGTGGATATCACTCCGGAGGATATTTATCGTTTCGTTGCGGAAAGCGGAACGCTGCCCAAGACTTGTGCCATGAATACCGCCGAATACAGCGATTTTTTCCGCAGGAATACGGCTGACGGATCAGCGCTGGTGCATTTCTGCATCGGCAGCGGATTTTCCTCCACCTGCCAGAACGCCCGAATCGCTGCCGAAGATACGGAGAATGTCTTTGTGGTAGATTCTGAAAATCTTTCCGCCGGCCAGGGTCTGCTGGTTCTCCGGGCGGCAGAAATGGCGAAAGAAGGCATGGGAGCCAGAGAAATCGCAGAGGCCTGCCAGTTGTTGGCGTCAAAGGTGGAGGCCAGCTTTGTGCTGGACGATCTCACCTATCTGGTGAAAGGCGGCCGATGCTCCGGGGCTGCCGCCTTCGGCGCCAATGTACTGAAGCTGAAGCCGTGTATTGAGGTTCGTCATGGAATAATGACACCTGCAAAAAAATACCGGGGAAGGATGTGCAGCGTCATTCTTGAGTATGTGACGGACAAGCTCCGCGCTCGTAAGGATCTGGACACCCGGCGCATTTTCATCACCCATACCCGCTGCGAGCCGGAATGGGTTGAAGCCGCGAAGCAACGGGTAACGGAGCTTGCGCCGGACTTCACGGAAGTTTTGGAAACCACTGCCGGCGCTACGGTCACGACCCACTGCGGGCCAAGCACATTGGGTGTCCTGTTCATCCGAAAATAAACCCATACGCTGACAGTGACAGAGCGAAAAACAGCGCCATGGACTTAGCATCCATGGCGCTGCGATTAATAGGACTTCAATTTCCGTAGTTTTTACGGTGTTTCCGCCTTGTTTTGCATTATCCTCACAGATTCCGGTCCAGGAAGCCGAACACACGATCCATATTGGAGCGCATGAACCAGTCCGGCGTCACGATATGGTTGAGCGCGCAGTGGTTCCAGCCGTCAAACTCTTCCAGCCGGACGCGCGCTTCACCGCAGCGCGCCGCGATTGTCGCCGCCAGATGCTCCGATTCCGTGCAGGGCACAATGGCGTCGTCCCGACCGACCTGCACCAGCGTGGGAGGAAAGTCCCTCGTGATGAAGGTCATCGGATTGAGCAGCGCGGCGAGATCGGGGATCAGCCTAAGATTTACGCCGACAAAGATCGATATGAGGTTGACGGGGACGGTACCGGGAACAAACTCCTTGGGCGCGTTTGCCTCTACCTCCGGCGGCGGGGTAAGCGTCAGCAGATCATAGCAGCCGCACTGCGCGACCACGGCCTGTACCGTACTGGATTGCTCCGGATGTGCGGGATTCGGCCCGTCAAAGGCGGGAATCGCACTCGTCGCTGCGGCAAACACTGCGTAATACGCGCCTGCGCTGTCTCCGCCGATGGCAAAACGCGCGGGGTCGAGACAGTATTCCGCAGCATGGGCCCGCAGGAAGCGGATCGCGGCCTTCACGTCATAGAGCGCATTGGGTGCCTTGCTTTCAAAGCCCTTGCGGTATTCCACGGAAACAACAGCGTAACCGCGGTTGATACCGTCCGCCGCCAGCAGGAACTGGACGTCCTGCTTGTCACCGGCAATGAATGCGCCGCCGTGAACAAAGATGTAAGTCGGGAAGGGACCGTCGCCCTCCGTCGGCAGGTAGATATCCAGCACTTGGCTGGGGGACTGCACATCATAGGGCACGTCCAACCATTTCCGTTTGACTGCGCTGATATCCACCATATCCGACCCGCTGGGGTCGTCCGGCTCGATCAGCGTCCAGGGGATATCCAGATTCCAGTTTCCCATACTGTTGCCTCCTTGAATAAGTTTAAGTTTATTTCATGCAATGATACCATGGAGTTATCCTAACCCCATTAGACCACAGAGGCAACGTGTCGGAAAGCCACAATGCGTCTCCATTGTTTACTTCTATACAATATTTTGATAATGTATATGTATTGGGAACCCGCGCGGTGTGCAGGGATGACGAAGAAGGAGTTGTGTCCATGAAAACAAGAGAAATCATCATAGAGGCCGCATTCCGCCTGTTTGAGGGGCGTTCCTTCCCCGAAATCACCGTACAGGATATTCTGGACGAGGCGGGCGTCTCTCGAAAGACGTTTTATAAGTATTTCCGGGATAAATATGAGCTGCAGGAAATATATTATCTTGAACAGTCCAGCAATGTGTTTGACCGCCATCATCTGCCGGAGCACATGGACGATGATACCTGGCGGGAGCTTTCAACAGGTGTACTGCAGTTTATGAAAGATCATCGGCAGTTTTACCGTAACGCGGGACGCGAAAAGAAGGCGCAGGATTCCCTATGGAGCTTCCTGCGTCAGACGCTGATCGATCTGTACACTGAGATCCGCCGGCGAAATACCAAACAGGATACGCTGTCTCCAGGCGATCAGATTACCGTTCGATGCATTGTGGAATCGATCATGAAGCTTTTCGAAATTTACACGTTTGAAACCCCGGCTCTTTCAATGGATGCTCTGCTGGATGTCGGCATGACCATCATCCCTGTTGGCTACAGGTTCTATTGACACGGTTCGTTGTCACAGGATCTACAGAATATAGGGCCCATCAGAATTGACGATATCCGGACGATCCTATGCGGATTGTCCGGATCTTGCTGTCTGGGGAGCTTTTTCCAGAAAATCCGGTGTGGCCAAGCTCCGTTATTTATTCTGCAAGTTTCGATTCAGTTTAGCATCACGGTCTATAATAATTCAAAGCGGTTAAGGGGAGGCGATGCCATATGAAGATAAAGCTTTTGATCGGCACCATAACGATCATCATGACGGCAATCTCGATCCTGTTTTTTCGCGTTGCAGGGATTATCGGCGCTGCATACCCTGCACTGTCCGCGCTGTGCATCGTTTCCGGGGGCCTTCTGATTATCCCACTTATCCTGTTTGCCGTTCTGTCTGTACCTACGCATGTTCACATTGGGAAAAAGAGGTAACCAAGGAGTCTATGTACGCTCTATTTATTCTGGTTGATTTGATAAAAAACGGTTTCCCGGAAAAACAGATCTCTGTCATCAGCAGAAATGTTCATCTCGCAGGGGACCTGATGTTTGACGGGGAAGAGCTTCTGAAGTTATACAGGATGGTCAAAGATCGATTCGGAGTAACAATTTTTCCGGAGACGCGCTTTGAAACTCTGGGAGCGCTGGCAGATTACATAGAAGATCGATGGTGATATGCATTCATTCGCAGTGGAAACGCAATCAAGAGGACAGAGGGGTAATACATGGAAGCTGATTCTCAAGAGCTTATAAATATCAGCGAAGCGCTGACTTCACGGCTGACGTCGCTCGAAGCCCGATCCTGGATCAAGGAACAGGCCACCCCTTATCGTGAGCTGATGGCATACTATCAATGTGCGATGATGGAGATCGAAACGCGCTTCAAAATCATCCGTGAAGACCTGTCTCTTCGAGGCCGGGACAATCCCATAGAGAGCATTAAAAGCAGGCTGAAGACACCGGAAAGCATCGTGGATAAGCTGATTCGCAATCAGTTTCCGATAACGGTGGAGGGCATTGAGGAAAACATTTTCGACGTCGCCGGCGTGCGCGTGATCTGCTCCTTCTGCTCCGACGTATATGCCCTGGCGGAAGCGTTCCTGCGTCAAAACGACGTCACTCTGATTCGGAAGCGGGATTATATCCAGTCGCCTAAGCCGTCAGGTTATCGCAGTCTGCATCTTGTGGTTTCCATACCGATCTTTCTGAAGGACAAGACCAAAGAGATGAAAGTCGAGGTTCAGCTCCGTTCCCTCGCCATGGACTGCTGGGCCTCGCTTGAACACAAAATCCGCTATAAGAATCAAAGGGCGATATCAGACCGCGTCGGCGAGGAGCTTCTTGCCTGCGCGGAGATCGCCGCCGCGCTGGACCAGCGGTTTCAAGAAATCCGTCTGCAGGCGGATGCGGAGGATCGGAGAAAGTGATATGGTACGGTGCCTCATAACGTGTCTGATTTATATGGGTATTCTCGGCCTGCTGTGTTTTCCCTTCGGACGGGTACTGTCCAGACTCCCGCTGAATGCGGACGGATTCCCGTTTTGCTGCTATGCCTGGGAGCACAATGGGAGGATATACAACAAGCTCCGCGTCCGCTCCTGGCAAAGCGTCGTGCCCGACGTCAGCCGAATGTTTCCCGGCTCCATTCCCAAAAAGGAGGTCGGCGTGCAGCCGGATGAAAATGTACTGCAAACCGCGTTGAAAGAGACCTGTGTTGCAGAACTGACGCATTGGATTCTTTGTATCGCCGGTCTCGTATTCTTACGGCTCTGGCCTGGGATGGGAGGCTTGTGTTGTTATTTGATCTATGTGCTTCTGGGCAATCTTCCATTTATCGTGATCCAACGTTATAACCGGCCACGCCTGCAAAGAACGATATCTGTCACGAAGCAAAGGGAAAGAAGGATGATCCATGCATGTACTGATCCTCAGTTCGAATAACGGCGGCGGACACAACGCCGCTGCGGAAGCGCTGAGAGAACGCCTGGAACACTCCGGGCATACATGCTGGATCGCGGACTGCCTTTCCTTCCTGTCCCCCGGCTTATCCCACGCAATATCCCGTCTGCATACCTTCGTTTACCGCCATGTACCGCGGCTTTTCAGAGCGTGCTACCGATATACGGAGCGGCACCGGGAGATGTTTGCGCACGGGCATCTCACACGGGCGGTGATCGGCCTTGGGAAAGCCGCATTGGGAAGGATGATCCTGCGGGAAGGCTATGACGCCGTGCTCTGTACCCATGTTTTTGGCGCGATGATGCTGTCCGACGCGGTGAAACGTTATAACTTGCAGATAAAAACCGCCCTGTTCGAGACAGATTACACAGTGTCGCCCGGCGCTTCCGCCGTACAGGTGGATCTGCATTTCGTCCCCTCTGACCAGATCAAAAATGATCTGATCCGGCTCGGAATCCCGGAAGAAAAGATCATTGTCAGCGGCATCCCGGTCAGGCAGGCGTTCCGTGAAGCAGCGCAAAAGCCGATTGCCAAGCAAAGACTCGGAATCTCCCCGGAGCAGCGGCATCTGCTGATGATGGCCGGGAGTATGGGCTGCGGCCCGATGGAAAAGGTTCTGCGCATCCTTGCGGAAAGCGCCGGTGCGGAGACGCACATCAGCATCGTCTGCGGTAGCAATCAGAAGCTGCAAAGGAAGCTCGCTGCCGTCTATCGGGAAAACGACCGTGTCAGCGTATACGGCAGAACGGAGCAGGTTTCCGCATTGATGGACAGCGCCGACCTGTATCTGACCAAGCCGGGCGGAATCAGCGTCAGCGAAGCGGCGGCAAAGCACCTGCCAATGGTCCTCGTTGACACCGTGGGCGGCTGCGAGTGCCACAACGCAGCCTTTTTCTTTCAAAGCGGCGGAGCGGTATGTGCAGGCAGCGCCGAGGAGGCAGTGAACTTGTGTATTCGTCTGCTTGACGCCCCAGAAAAAAGGGAACAAATGGCCGAGGCGCTGGCCGGGCTGCAGTGTGCCGAGGACGTGTGTTCAGCCATAGAAAGGGCGTCTGTTTCCACATCCGCAGCCGTGCAAGCGCCGCAAAAATGCGCCCGGAATTTTACACTGTCGCTGGCAGAGAAGCGCCACGGAACGCTTCTGTTGTTTTGGCCCGCTTATTTCCTCAGCTTTTTCCTGCTGGAGCGATTGACACAGGGCGTGGTTTATCATCCTGTGCATTGCGCTCTGGATGACGTGATCCCGTTTTGCGAGTGGGCGCTGATTCCATATCTTGCGTGGCATGTCCTGATTGCGGTGATGGTTCTATATACGTTTCGCAGGGACATCCCTGCTTTCCGAAAGCTGATGTGGTATTTTATCGCCACTTACTGCGTTACCCTTGTCATCTATGTGATCTATCCTACCTGCCAGCAACTGCGTCCGGAGGCGTTTCCCAGAGATAATGTGCTGACAAGGGCAGTCGCGCTTGTCTATTGGTTCGACACCAGCACCAACGTATGCCCCTCCATGCACATCATCGGGGCGCTCGGACTGTGGTTCACGGCGAAAGAGTGCAGTTGCTTTTCCAAACCGGCTTGGAGGATCTCTTGGGGCGTCACGGTCGCGCTGATCTGCATTTCCACGTTGCTGATGAAACAGCATTCTGTAATCGATGTTGTCGCGGCACTTCCGATCAGCCTTTTCGGGTGGTTGCTCTGCTATCGCCCACGGAGGGTTAGAGTAACAAGCAAGAAATTGATCCGGACAGCATAGAAGGTTCTGATTCCGGCGGAAGCTGTGATTCAGAATGATGTCCGGTTCACATTGTTCAAATCATCATACATGATGCGCTCTCTCATACTTGCCAGCGCCTTCTTACACACCTTTTCCACTGTATCCGGCGAGGATAGCCCGTATTGCAGCATGAGATCCGTATAGGTCCACTTCCGCAGTGGCTTGCCGTCCTTGTCTACCGTGCTGAAACACTCCGGGCAGAAACCGAGGTGTTTGGAGAGCATATCCCGTTCCCGGTAGTCCAGCGATTGAAATGCCTCGTACAGATCGGCGGCCTGTTCGTCCCGGAAGAACAGGCCGCCGGGCTCGCTGCTCTGGTCACGGGTCACATCTTCTGCGCCTTCCTCACCGTCCACATCCTCGTATGTGAGATAAAAGTCTGTAAACTGCATGTTTTGCAGCCCACCACGGAGCATTTCCCTCACTCGCTCCGGCTTACGCTTGATCTTCTCAGCAATCAAGTTGACCGTTTCATCGTCGGTATTGTAATCACGCTCTGCGTAGAGCCGCATAGCCGTCCGCAGCAGATAGTATTCCGTGTCCGTCGGCACGGTAAAGCCTGTTCGCATGGTGCGGATATAGTCGTCCACGGCCCGTTTGATCTCATGCCTCGCGTATGGGACGAACGGGCCTTTTTCTTTTATATAGCCCTGCAGCGCCTGGAGCAGTCCGAACACGCAGGCGCTTTTGATGTCCGCAAAATGACCCTGCATGGCATACTCCTGCACATAACCCATGGATAAATCATTCAGCCTGGGCTCGTAATAATGCAGAAATGCGGCTAGCCACGACTCCTCTCCGGAATCCAGATATAGCTCAATATACTCCTGCAAAGGTTTCTTCTCCGGGGCTGGCTGCAGGCGATAACGGTACAGTTCTTTTTCCCATTCCTTCACCGTTATCGCCTCCCTTCGTGATCGTTACCGCTGTTCCGTGTCGTGATAGAGCTTCACGCGCTCCAAATCCTTCTCATATTGCGTGACCGCATAATCGTGATCGGACTGCGCCCGCTGCTTATGCTCCTTCGCCAGCTTCTGCGCGCTGGCGGCAAATTCTTTCGTAATTGTTCCCCGGCTTGCCTCAGAGCGGATCGCGGCGCAGCGGCGTTTATAGATATCCGTGATCGGGTCGTTCTCCGCCCGCTCCTTGCGGTGGATATAAGCACCGTAAGCCCGGCAGCTCAATGGCTGTTTTCGAACTACATAGGGAGACATCCCGGAGCAGTATACCGTCCTCCGTGCGCTCTGCATCAGGAAGTATTTGTCGCAGATCGGGCAGCGACGGGGATAGTGCCCATAGTGCAGCCCCTCAAAGAAATCTGTCAGCAGAAAGCTGTAGTAGCGGTCAAAGCACAGCCGCCGAGCAACCGTTTCGTCCGTGCTGGCCCGGTTCTTTTTCAGCCCGGTATACTCCACTGTCAGCGGCAGCGGTGCCGCACCGAACACCTCCAGCGCGATGGGCAGCAGGTGCTTTTCGTCGAAGCGGGCTGCTTCATCCAAGCGGGAAACAAAGGCCTTGAATTGTGCCTGCGCCCGGATCAGATCGTCCGCGAGAGCATCGGAGAAGCGTAGCGCCGCCTGCACCTCGGAAATGAGGGCTTCCAGTTCAGCAACATTCTTCTTGTCTATCTTCTGATCCTGTGTTCCGACAGCAATCTCATCTTGGCCCATCGAACCGATTTCAGCGCGACTGCGGAAATACGCACAGATGCGCTCACCATTTGTCTCCGTGAACAGCGCGGATATATGATCGCGGATCGCCTCAGCGTCCAGCGTGTCAAACGGAGGGAGCATCGGCAGTGCCTTCATGATCTCGGCCATGTTGCGCCCGGTCTTTTCGTGTTCCGCAATATTGAGATACCCATAACGGAGTTGGTCAAGGATGTGATAGCAGACCGCATCCCGGAATACGGCGATCCGCGCGGCGGTGTCGTTCACATAGTACTGATTCAGAAATTGCACCACGAAGTACCCTGCGGGATGCTTCTTACCGCCAAGATATACGCAGCCGTCACGGTAATCCGCCGTCAGAATACCGGCTGAAAAGGGAAAGCCCATCCTGCCACGCTCCCATTCTCTCATATTTGCAGTCCCAAAAACCGGACTGAAAAGTGTTTTCAGAAAAACTCCAATATTTCTCGTCGCTTCAATGTTATACTTTGAAGATTATACACCAAAAAGCCGCTTAAATCAATCACTTTCCACTGTTGCGCTTTTGTATTTAGTCTTGTTGCTTGATTCCATGAGAAAACCGATTTCCGACGTATTAACTTAGTAGAGGCATGCGAAAGGGCCGCCGAGGCAGTTCCCCGGCGGCTTTCTGCTGCCCAAAGATACGAAGGGAGGGATTCCAATGACTTGGAGGATCACGGAAGCGCAGGTCGGGCGTGTGCAGGAGCTGGCGCGAAGCAGCTGCAGCAACTGCCTGGACGGGAACTGCCTGCTGCTGGACGACGGCGAACCGCAGACCTGTGTGCAGCTGATCTGTACGCAGGCGATCTACTGTCGCTATTTCCAGGCCGCAGTGTTACCTGCTGACAAGACTCTGTACCGGGAAATCACGGACCAGAACGCAAACGGACACTGCAACAAACCCGGTCCTACATTTTAGGACCAACGGCAAAACGAATGGAGGAATCAAAATGAAAGAAATGAACGGAATCAAAATCATCGGCGTGGACAATGGTTACGGCAACACCAAGACCGCCAACCACTGCTTCCGAACCGGCATCCTCAGCTATGACGCCGAGCCGCTGTTCACACGGGAGATGCTCGTCTACGAGGGCCGCTACTACCTCATTGGCGAGGGACACAAGGAATTCGTCGGCGAAAAGACCAGGGACGATGAATTCTATCTCCTGACGCTGGCGGCCATCGCCACGGAACTGCACGACGCGGCTCTTACGGAAGCGGATGTGTTCATCGCCGCCGGGCTCCCGCTGACCTGGACGGCAGGGCAAAAGGAGAAGTTCAGGGCGTACCTGACCCGGAATGGAGAGGTCAGCTTCACCTTCCGGAAAACGGATTATCACATCCGCATCGTCGGAGCCGCCGTCTACCCGCAGGGCTACGCGGCAATCGCCGAGTCTGCCGCCGCGCTGGAGGGCATGAACATGGTGGCGGACATCGGGAACGGCACCATGAACGTGCTGTATGTCAACGACGGAGTACCGCTGTCGGCAAAGATGTTCACGGAGAAGTTCGGGACGTACCAGTGCACCCTGGCGGTGCGGGAAGCATTTCTGCGGCAGACTCAGCGGGAGATCAGCGACGCCATCATCGAGAAGGTGCTCATCACCGGCACGGCAAACATTGCAGCGTCCGACCTTAAGATCATCCGCAGCGTGGCAGCAGAATACGTGAAGGATATCTTCCGCCGCCTGCGGGAACACGGCTACGACGAGAACACCATGATGCTGTATATCGCCGGAGGCGGCGGATGCCTGGTGAAGAACTTCTATAAGTTCAATGCCGACCGCGTCATCTTCGTGGACGATATCTGCGCCGCCGCGAAGGGCTATGAGTATCTGGCAGAAATCCAGATGAAAGCCGGGCAGATCAGATGAGTGAATACCGGATCAACGTGCGGTTCAGTCTGGAGGATGAAGCCCAGCGCCGGGCGGCGGAGTTTCTGGAACACCTCGACCGGAAGCAATACGGTTCCCGCAACGCCTTCGCCGTGAAAGCGATCTGCGCCTATGTGGACGAGCTGCTGAACGGCAATCCCAACGCCCGCCTGCTGGAGGATATCCGGAAGCTCTTTTTGGAGGTCGTACCCACGATCCCGTCTGCGCCGGTTGAATTGCCCAAGCCCAAGACGCTGACCGCAGAACTTTCGGAGGAACAGAAGCAGAAACAGGATGCTGCGGCGCTGGAGTTTCTGAAGGGGTTTTGAGCGTGCCAGGATCGCCCGCTTTTGTGCCAGACAGAGCGTTGCAGAAGATTTGCGGCACAAATCTGAGCCATGCAGACAGATCAAATAGAACGAGTGAGACACGGCCGGACCGATAGGGATTCTCCTTCGGAGGCCGTGTCTTATAGCTTAGCAAGCAGGGAGCTTGTATGGCACAAGCTCCGTCACCGCCGCCTTTATGGCGGCAATTATCTTTGGGGAGCACCCCAATCCCCCGTGAGAAAGGAGTTGAATCAACATGAAAGAGCGAACCCAAAGTATCTATACCCGCACCACACCGGCTGAGAAGCAGCAGATCGAGCGCAAGGCCAGAAAGTGCGGCCTGTCGGTCTCCGAGTATGTCCGCCAGCGCTGCCTCGGCTATGCGCCGCGTGAGATCCCGCCGGACGTTTATTATGATCTTTGCCGGAAGCTGGACGAAGCCCGCAGGATCGGCAGCGGCGACGCGATCCTCGACCTGATGGACGAAATGCGAAAAGAACTGATCCTGCCGGGGAGGGACGGCTGATGGCAACCACTGCATTCTGGCCCGTGAAGGGTTCCCTCAAGGCAGTCATCGACTACGCCGACAACCCGGATAAGACCACCAACCCGAAGTACCTGGACGACGATCTCGCCCAGGTACTTCGCTATGCGGAGAAGGACGACAAGACCGATCAGAAGCTGTTTGTTTCCGGCGTGAACTGTACGTCTGAGAGAGCCTATGAAGAGATGAAGGCCGTGCAGCTGCGCTTCGGGATGCGGGGCACCAACGTGGCCTATCACGGTTACCAGAGCTTTCCGCCCGGCGAGGTCACGCCGGAGGAAGCACATCAGATCGGCATTGAAACGGCAAGGCGTATGTGGGGCGACAAGTACCAGGTCGTGGTCACGACCCATCTGAACACCACTTCGATCCACAATCATCTGGTGTTAAACGCAGTGTCCTTCAAGGACGGGAAGAAGTTTCAGAATCACATCCGCGACCACATCCGGCTGCGGGAGGTATCCGATCAGCTTTGCCGGGAGCGCGGGCTGTCTGTGTTGGAGGACGCTTCGTTTCACAAGACCGAGAGCCGGGGCGAATACTGGGCGCGTCGGCGCGGCAGCATGACCCACCGGGACATTTTGAAGCAGGACATTGAGGACAGTCTCCGATACGCCATGAACTTTGACGGGCTGATCTCCCATCTCCGGGCGAAGGGATATGTCTACGATTGGGAGCGCGGCAGCATCCGGGCACCGGACTGGGAGCGGGCCATCCGCCTTGACCGGCTGGGCTTCAGCCTTGATTTCATTCAGGAACGCACAAGACGCAACCTTGATGATCCGGATGGCAGAGATCGGTGGAACAGTCATCTCCCGTACCGCCCGAAGCGGTTTCCGCTGCTGGAGCTGGAGCGGAAGATGGAGTATGAGATCCGCCGTTCCGACGACACGGTGACCGTGATGATCGACGCGGTGTTCCTCATCATCATGGCAATGCTGGACCTGACGAGAGCGGAGCGGGAGGGCGAGCAGTCCTTCCGGCCGCTTTCGCCGTCGATCCGGGCGGAGCTGGCGCGGTTTGACCGGCTGCACGAGGAATATATGGTGTTGAGCAGCAATGGCATCCACACAGAGAACGATCTGGCTCAGTTCATATCTGAAAAGGAATCGCAGATCGGTGCATTGGAACGAGAGCGGCAGAGCTATCGCAATCAGCTCCGCCGCCCGAAGCCGCCGGAGATCGAAGGCGAGCTGAAAGAAAAGATCGCGGCGACTACGGATCGGTTGAAGCCGCTGCGCCGGGACCTCGCCGCCGCCCGGCGTGTTTCCGAGCACTGGCGGCATCTATATGAGTTATTACAATCCGAGCGCGAAATGGAAATCAAGGCGCTCAAGAGAGAAAGGAACAGAGGAAGATGAAACAAATCACAAATATCCCTATCGATAAACTGCACCCCTTTGAGGGCCATCCCTATAAGGTGCTGGATAACGAGGAAATGAATGATCTGATCGGCAGCATTCAGGAAAGCGGCATCCTGACGCCGCTGCTGGTGCGGCCCTTGGAAGGAACGACAGATGAATATGAGGTGATCTCCGGCCATCGGAGACTGCACGCCGCGCAGAAGGCAGGGCTGAAAACGGTCCCTGCCTTTATTCATGCCATCGACCGAGATGCCGCATCTATCCTGCTGGTGGACAGCAACCTGCACCGGGAGCATATCCTGCCCAGCGAAAAGGCCTTTGCCTATAAGCTAAAGATGGAGGCAATGAACCGGCAGGGGCAGCGCACCTTTTCCCAAGTTGGGAAAAAGATAAACAGCTATGAAGAAATAGCCGAGCAAGCCGGAGAGAGCAGAAATCAGATTCATCGCTATATCCGTCTGACCCATCTTGGTCCTAAATTATTGGACCTGATGGATCAAGGGCGAATCGCATTCTCTGTCGGTGTGGAGTTGTCCTATCTGGATATGTCTGCGCAGGAATATCTCGCGGAGTTGATCGACCGTGACGAGGCCACACCGTCCTATTCCCAGGCAGTGCGGATGCACCGGGAGAATAGACAGGGTTTTGAGTCTATCTCCCATGAGCGCATCGACGAGATCATGGCGGAGGAAAAGCCCAACCAGCGGGAGCAGATCCGGCTGCGCCGGGATGAGTTCAGCAAATACTTTCCCGCTGACTATGGCGATAAGCAGATCAAGGCTGACATCCTCGCCGGTCTGGACTTGCTCCGCCGCCAGCGCATCCGGGAACGCAACCGCGACGCGCGGTAAAGGAGGATACGCATGGAAGACAACAAGCCCTATCCTTTCGCTCCATCAGAACTGCTTTCCTGCGAAGGAACGTTTGAAATGAAGGTCGGCGGAACGACCTACGAGGTCAGCACGCACTTCGATACAGAGGGCAGACAAAGCGTTCTGGAGCAGTTCATGGCGCTCCTCTTACAGAAAGCATAACACATTCGACTTGGATCACCGGGCATCGTACAATTACAGCAGCCTTTGCGATGCCCGGTTGTCAGGAAAGGAGACTTTGTATTTTATGGCAACAAAGAAAAACAAGGGGCAGGAAGAAAAAATCACGGCATTGTACGCACGCCTCAGTGACGACGATCCCGAAAATGAAAAGAAAGGCGTGGGCAGCGACAAAGAATCGAACTCCATCCAGAATCAACGCATGATTCTTTATGACTACGCTCGTGCTCACGGCTATTTGCATCCGCAGTTCTTTTATGATGACGGCGTAAGTGGGACGACATTTGAACGCCCCGGCTTCAAGAAAATGGAGGAACTGATCGAGGCAGGCAAAGTCTCTACGGTCATCGTGAAAGACCTCTCCCGATTTGGACGAAACTATCTGGAGGTCGGCAATTATCTTGAGGTGGTCTATCCCACGCTGGGCGTAAAGTTCATCGCCATCCAGGAAAACGTGGACACGCTGTCCGGGTCCGGCACGGAGATGATGCCCTTCCACAACATTTTCAATGAATGGTACGCATCTCAGACCAGCAAAAAGGTGCGGGCCGTGTGGGCGATGAAGGCGGCCAACGGACTCCGCACCAATTTCAATGTTCCCTTTGGCTATATCCGTGATCCGGATGACCAGGAGAAGTGGCTGATCGATGAGCCCGCAGCCGAGGTCGTCAGAAAAATCTTCGCACTGTGTCTCGCAGGGAAAGGCCCGGATCAGATCGCACGCCAACTGGAGAGGGAAAAGGTGCTGACGCCGTCCGCGTACTATCATGCCTTAGGAGCAAAAAAGGCAAATCACCCCATGCCGAAGAATCCTTACGGGTGGAAAGACAGCTCTGTCTGCAGCATCCTGGCGAATCGGTCATATACCGGCTGTACCGTCAAGCTCAAGACCACAACGGTCAGCTATAAGGTCCACAAGATGGTCTATAAGCCGGAGGAAGAGTGGGTCGTCACACCCAACACGCAGGAGGCCATCATTGACGAGGATACCTGGCTCCGCGTTCAGGAGCTCCGGGAAAGCAAGCGCCGGCCCACCGCAACGGGAAGGACAAGCCTGTTCTCTGGATTGGTCTACTGTCCTGACTGCGGATCGAAGCTCTATTTCTGCGCAGCCAAAAGCTTGCGGAAGGATCAGGAGTTTTTTCGATGCGCCAATTACAAATCCGGTCGCGGTGAGTGCACCATCCATTTCATCCGGGACGTAGTCCTTCAAAAGATCGTATTGGAGGCCGTTGGCGAGCTGGCAGATTTCGTGCGCTGCTATGAGCCCGTTTTCCTGTATTTGATCGCCCAGAACAGCGCAAAGGGCAGGAAGCAGGAAATGAAGGACTTGAACCTTGAAATAGACGCCGCTCGCCGGCGCATTGATGAGTTGGATCGACTGATTTCCAGAATCTATGAAGACAATGTGCTTGGCCGACTATCAGATGAACGGTACGAGCGAATGTCCGCAGGATATGAGAAAGAGCAGCATGATCTGGTGACATCCGTGGCAGAGAATGAAAAGCGCCTCCGGGAGATGGAGAAGGAACGCACCGACCTCCACGCCTTGCTCAAGGGCCTTCGTGAGTTCACTGAGGTGCGGGAGCTGTCGCCGGAGCTGGTCAATACGCTGATTCGGCGCATTGAGATCCACAACAGCGACCGATCCACCGGCCACGTCCGTGTGAAGGTCGATATCTACTTTACTGCCGTGGGGATGATCGATCTTCCTACCGAGGAGGAGCTCAAAGCATTGATGGAAGAAATGCAGAATGCGCCTATGCAGGCAAAGGCCACAGCATAGACGTAAAAAAGAGAAACGGTGTAATCTCCGTAATGAAGATTACACCATTTCCCTCATAAGAAATTACTTCCTTATGACCCGAAACCGTTGTAGTTACAGGGTTTTTTGTTAAATACGCCCGACAAGATTCGAACTTGCGACCTTCAGAGTCGGAGTCTGACACTCTATCCAACTGAGCTACGGGCGCGTATGCTT
>JAAYBH010000462.1 GCA_012718935.1 Clostridiales bacterium | reverse complement strand
GATCCCAATCGAAAACCAACCAATGTGGAGCTGCTGCAGGAGGTCCAGGAGCTCGCCCGCTCTGTCGGCCGCCCATTGGCCAAGCAGCACGAAGTAAATGACATCCTCGGGTTATAACAGCGTCTTTTCATTTCCGAGGCTGATCGTATTGTTGAAACTAGAAATTCAGGCTTTGAGAAAGGCGTAATTGTACTCTGCCCCCAGTTTCAAGAAGAGTATTACCAGCAAATTCAAACGAAAGCAAATTTGGCGTAATGGATCCATCACGAAAACTCTTCAGGGAAAATACAGGAATGAAGATTGAAAATATGGCCAAAGCATAGTAAGATAGCTACCTGACAAAAAATTCAGTTGGGAGCAAGTATCAGCCATGAACAAAAAAGACCTCTCCGCGTTCCGGCGGCAATTCAAAACCGACAGCCACAGTCTGAAAATCAACCATTTGTATACAGCCTACATAAAAAAGGATAACAAAAACCTGCTTTATGCCGAGCTGACTTCCTTCGGGAGAAAGAGCGAGGCGGAGCAGGAGATTTATCTGACCGGCTTTAAAAAGCTTCTGACCGGCGGACTCAACACGAAAATATTCGAGCTGCCCTTTGACGACACAATCCCAAATAACGAGGGGCTGGCCATATGTCGGCGGCTTCTGACCGCCCGGGGAGAGGACTTTGCCGAATGCTGCAAAGCTTACATAGAAAAGCTCGCCGATTACTATACCTACGATTCGGATATCGTCATCACCTTTGCCGACGGAAAATACAATAAGGCCGCCGGCAGGAAAAGCCGCAAGGGCGAAGAGGAATCCCTTGACGGCTTTGACGATACGTCCTTCGGTTATGAGTTCGTGCTCTGCGGCATCAGCAAGGCCGACGATTCCAGGCGCGGCATCTACTACAGCGCGGCCACAGACCGGTTTGAGCTCAGCTCCTCCCTGAACAAGGAGGTCAATTTGCCGGCGCCCATCGACGGCTTTGTCTATCCCGCTATCGGCGATTACGGCCCGGACGCAAGCAAGCTCCTGTACTATACGGCAAAGTCCAATATCCGGAATGAGGGGCTCCTCGCGAACGTCCTCAATTGCCGGCTGGACCTGACCGCCAGAGATGAACGGGAGCGGTTTGACGCGCTTCTCCGTATTGTGAGCGGCGGCAAAATCAAACCGGAGGTGCTTAAGAACATCAGCAGCGCCGTCAGCGAGAAGCTGGAGGCTTATCAGGAGGACGGCGAAACCGTTACGCTGGACGCCGTCGAGCTTCGGGACATATTCGAGGAGAGCGGCATACAGGACCTCAGCGGCTTTGAGGACGCTTTTCAGCAGGCCGCGGAAGAGGGCTTCGCATTCAGGGCTGAAAGCCTCGTCGGCGGCAGCGCACGGTCTGTGCGCATCAGCACAGGGGTGTCCGACATCAACGTGGAACTGGAGAATCTCGTCTCCGTCCGGCAGATCATCAACTCCCGGGGCAGAAAGTGCCTGGAAATCGAGCTTGCCGATGACGCCGAAATTAACGGCATCCCCCTGGAGACGGAGGGTGTTTAGCAGCCTTTAAGACTTGCGAAGGGTCTCCAGATAATCTTAGGCAAAGCCGTGCCCTGCTATAATAGCAAAGGCAGGAAAAAGGTTCAGACGCCGAGGGCGTCGGGGTTGGAGGTGTCGCCGACGCATTTGTTGCAGTAAATGCATTTTTTAT
>JAAYBH010000461.1 GCA_012718935.1 Clostridiales bacterium | reverse complement strand
TCGGCGTAGAAGCCGTTTTGAGCCAGTAATTCTTCGTGGTTACCGGATTCGACGATGTCGCCGTCGCGCACGACGAGGATGAGATCGGCGTTGCGGATGGTGGAGAGGCGGTGGGCGATAACGAAGGAGGTGCGGCCTTTCATAAGGTTATCCATAGCTTGCTGGACGAGGATCTCCGTACGGGTGTCAACAGAGCTGGTGGCCTCGTCGAGGATAAGGAGCGGGGAGTTTTCGATCATGGCGCGGGCGATGGTCAAAAGCTGCTTCTGGCCTGCGGACATGTTGGCGCTGTCGTTCAGGACCGTATTGTAACCCTGGGGCAGCGTGCGGATGAAGTGGTGCAGGCCTACAGCCTTGCAGGCATTTTCAATTTCTTCGTCGGTGACGCCTTCCTTGCTGTAGATGATATTTTCTTTTATTGTCCCCTCAAAAAGCCACGTGTCCTGCAGGACCATGCAGAAGATATCATGGACGTTTTCACGCCTCAATTGACTGATCGGTACGCCGTCCACCAGAATTTCACCGCCGTCCACCTCATAAAAGCGCATGAGCAGATTGACTATCGTCGTCTTGCCGGCGCCTGTAGGCCCGACGATGGCGACCTTCTGGCCGGCTCTGATATCGGCTGAGAAATCCTTGATGACCGTTTTATCCGGGTTATAGCCGAAATGGACGTGGCGGAATGTGACGTCGCCCTTGATATTATCGAGCCTTTTGGTCTTGGACGATTCATCCTCCAGCTCCTTTTCCTCCAGGAACTCAAAGACGCGCTCGGAGGCCGCCGCAGTGGACTGCAGTGTCGTCGCCGCCTGAGCGATCTGCTGCAGCGGTTGTGTGAACAGTCGGATATAG
This sequence comes from Clostridiales bacterium, assembly GCA_012718935.1. GTDB lineage: Bacteria > Bacillota > Clostridia > Oscillospirales > Oscillospiraceae > Sporobacter. The sequence continues at coordinate 5,529 of JAAYBH010000461.1, read as the reverse complement.
ACCATGAACGCCACGATGACCCCGAAGGTGATCGTTCCGTTTTTGACAAGCACCGCGCCGACAACACAGACGGCGACGTATCCGAAGTTGCCGATAAAGTGCATGAGGGGCATCATCAGTCCGGAAAAGAACTGGGATTTCCAGTTGGATTCATGAAGCTTTTCATTGATTTCCTCAAACCTTCTTCTGGCCTCCTTCTCACCGTTAAAGGCCTTGACGATATTATGGCCGGCGTAGATCTCCTCGATATGGCCGTTGATATCACCCAGATGCTTCTGATTGCGTTTGAAGAATTTCTGCGACGATCTGAGAATAAAGCTCATAACAACAAATCCGAAGAGCGTCGAGCCGACCGCCGTCAGCGCCATACGCCAATCTGTGACGAGCATCATGACGATGGCGCCGAAAAACATGGTGATGGCTGTTATAAGCGCCCCAATGGCCTGGTTCAGGGACATACCGAGGGTGTCGATATCGTTCGTCACACGGCTGATGATATTACCAAATGTTGTATTGTCAAAATACCGCAGCGGCAGCCTGTTGATCTTCTGGGATATTTCTCTCCGAAGCCCTTTTGTCAGCCTTTGTGATACGGTGGCCATAATCCAGCCCTGTACAAAGCTGAAAACCGCGCCGCAGGCATACAGAATAACAAGAGTCAGGCAGATGGCGGCAATCCTGTCAAGGTCCATTCCGCCCGAGCCCATCAGCGCGGATTGAATCCCCTCTGCGATGGTGTTGGTGATATTCTTCAGCTGACCGGGGCCCATGAGGGTCGTAACAGAGCCTGCCACGGCACAACAGGTGGCGATAATGAAGGCGGGCCAGTATTTTCTGCTGAAAACGAGCAGATTTCTCATGGATTTCTTAAAATCTTTGGGCTTTTCGGCGATACGCATATGGGGCGGCCCGCCCGTCGGGCGCTGTTTATCCTTCATCTGGCCGATTTCATATTCGTTTTTGCTCATGCTCCAAGTTCCTCCTTTGACAGCTGTGAATAGGCAATCTGCTGATAGACCTCGCAGCTTTTCATCAGCTCGTCATGGGTGCCAATCCCGACCAGGTTCCCCTCGTCAAGAACAATGATTTTGTCGGCGTCCCGGATAGTGCCGATGCGCTGGGCAACGAGGAGGCTCGTGACGCCGGCGCTCTCCCTTTTAAGCGCTGATCGCAGGACTCTGTCCGTCTTGTAATCGAGCGCCGAGAACGAGTCGTCGAAGATGTAGATTTCAGGGTTTCTGTAGATCGCGCGGGCGATGGCAAGTCGCTGCTTCTGCCCGCCGGAAACATTCGTACCGCCCTGGGCGACATGCGCCTCCAACCGGCCCTCCATCTGGCTGACGAATTCAGAGCCCTGCGCGATATCTATAGCGCGCAGTATATTCTCCTCAGTTCCCTGTTCTCCGCCGTTGTCGCCAAAGCTGACGTTGGAGGCGACGGTGCCGGTGAACAGGATCGCCTTCTGAGGCACATACCCGATTTTATTATGAAGCGCTTCCTGTGTATAATCGCGCACGTCGACGCCGTCGACGAGAACCTGGCCCTCGCTGACGTCGTAAAACCGCGGTACGAGATTGATGAGTGTCGATTTGCCGCTGCCGGTTGAACCGATGAACGCCACTGTCTCCCCCTTACTGGCTTTGAAGCTGATGTCATGCAGGACGTATTCCTCGGCGTCCGGATATTTGAAGCTGACGTTCCTGAATTCCACCTCGCCGACAGCGCTTGTGGTCGACCCGGTAACCGTACCGTCCAATATTTTCGGCTGCGTATCCAGCACCTCGTTGATGCGCCTGGCCGAGACGGAGACACGCGGCAGTATGATGAATGTCATCGTGAGCATCATGAACGCCGCGATGACCTGCATTGCGTAGCCTGAAAAGGCCACCATATCGGAAAAAACGCCGATCTTCTCCATACCGACGGCGCCGTTCACCAGGTATGCGCCGATCCAATAAATACCGAGCGTCAGTCCGCTCATCACGATTGTCATCCCCGGGTGAAAAACTGCCATGACCCGCGACACAGAGAGGTTGTTATTGGTGATATCAGAGTTCGCAGCCTCGAATTTGGCTTCCTCGTATTTCTCCGCGTTATAAGCTTTGACAACGCGGATACCGGTCAGGTTTTCACGTGTGACGCGGTTTAAGTTGTCAGTCAGCCATTGAATTTTCTTAAACCGCGGCAGCGCGTATATCATAATGGAGGTAACCATAATAAACAAAAGCGCAACAGCCCCGCCTGTCAGAGAGGTCCATTCCCAGCTTTTCGTGGAGATCTTGGCAACCGCCCAGATGGCGAGGATCGGCGCCTTTATCAGGACCTGCATGCCCATGGCGATAAACATTTGTATCTGGGTGATGTCGTTCGTTGAGCGGGTAATAAGGCTCGCCGTGGAGAAATTGTTGATCTCCTCCATTGAGAAATCCTCGACTCTGTTAAAAACATCCGACCGCAGCCTCTTTGAGAAGCCGGCGGCGATTCTGGCCGCAATGTAACCGACGACGACCGCCGTTGCAGCGCTCCCCAGCGTACTCAAGAGCATATATCCGCCGTATTTCCAGATATCCGCCATGGTGCTGTCCGTCGCCTGGACCGCTTTCGTAATCTCTGTCATGTAATCGGGCAGTTTTAGGTCCAGGAAAGTCTGCAGCGCCATAAACCCGACGCTGATCAGGATAAGCAGCCACTCTTTTGGTTTTAAACGCTTTATAATTCTGATCATGCTGTTGCTCCTCAATTTTGAATCAATTAGTACGCGTGAGATTTATTCTTTTACATTGAAAATCCGAAGTGAAATTTCTGTTATACGGTCAACGATCCTCACATACTCCCTGACGTCTTTTTCTCCCAGTTCCCGAAGAATCATGGCCATTCTGTCGCGCATTTCCTCTCTCTCGTTCAGCACGACCCTGCTGCCCTCATTCGTTATAGATACAATGACTTTTCGTCGGTCGTCCCTGTCATTTCGACGCTGTATAAGTCCTTTCATTTCCAGACTCTTGAGCGCCATGGCGACGCGGGCCGTGCTCGTGTTCATCGCAGCGGCCAGCTCGCTGGGCAAAGCATCCTCGTTCTGATTCACAAGATAGTTTAGAATAAACATTTCACCGTGCAGGAAAGCGTTTGCTTTCTTCGGCCAGAAGCTCGACTTCATCATCCTGCCGGTTTTCATCATAACCTCGGCCGCCAAATCAGAATAATCCACCCCTTCACCACCTCTTTTACTTAATTATTATCACATTTAGCTAACTTTGTTAATAGCTAACTATGTTAATAGCTAATAGCCTTAACTAGATTAACACGTTGTTATTCTTTCGTCTATGTCTGATATGGAGAATGATACCTGTCCATGCCATACAGTTTTGTATATTTTTTATTGCTTGTCCGTCGGCGCCATGCTAAAATAGCTGTGAAAGGATGTGACAGCCGTGAGTGATAACCTTCCCGGCGATAAAAGCGTCAAAGATGCGACGCCACTCAACAAATATGAAGCCCTGGCAATCCTTTATCTTCAAAAGCAGGATCTGGACGGCTGCTCCCCGGAGGAGATCGTCACGCGGTACCTTGAAGCCCAGAGCAGGATTATCAAGGAATTCTCCCGGCAGAAGGAGATCCGGAAACGGCGTCTCAATCCGCTGCCTCTTTAAAACCCATTCACTTATTGGAGGTGAATGTTATGACGATTGAAGTAACCGGCCTCGGTATTAATGCCGGCGCCGCAGCCCCAAAAGCATCCAATACCGGCAGCGGTGATTTTTCCGCCGTCATGGAAAAGACCGCTCTGGAATCCCGGATCGATCTGGACACTATATTCGCGCGGGCGGCGGAGAAATACGGCGTATCGGTTGATTTGCTGAAGGCCGTCGCCAAAGCCGAATCCAATTTCAACCCGGACGCCACATCAGCCTGCGGCGCCATGGGCATTATGCAGCTCATGCCCGGTACGGCGACAGGCCTCGGCGTCACCGACGCCTATGACCCCGTGCAGAACATCATGGGCGGGGCCAAATTTTTGAGCCAGCTCCTGAAGCGCTTCGACGGCAACACCACTCTGGCGGTCGCGGCGTATAATGCCGGCCCGAACAATGTCATCAAATATGACGGCATCCCGCCGTTCAAGGAAACTCAGAACTACGTGCGCAAGGTGCTGGGCTATCTGGGCGATCGCATCATCGCCGGCAGCGTAGCCTCCGGCAGCCCGGCGGCCGATCCGTCGGACGGCTTATCAGGGCAGTCCGTAATCGACGCCTCCGGGCAGGCCAATCTCGGATATCTGCTGGAAAACGCGCTGCTGACAGGCGTTCTTGGTGACGACCTGGGGTTTTTAGGTTCGATGGGCAGCGATTCGGGCGATATGACGGACAGCCTCCTGACGACTGTATATCAGCTTCAGCTCCAGATGATGCGGGATCAGGATGACGATGAGAATGTAATCGTTTAAAATACGCACAGACATGATGAAGGCCGCAACAGTTGTTTGCGGCCTTCATCATGTCTGTGCGGCAGCCGGAGCGGCTGACGCCCCTCCGGGTCAGGCTATTCCAGCGCTTTTTCTACGTCTTCGATTTTGTGATTGATGATTTTGATCTCGTTTTCTGCCATGGCGATACGTTCAATAACATTGTTATGCTTTTCAACTTTTTTTTCCAGTTGTTCGAGCCGGAAATTAACCAGCTTATTTGCCACCAGAATTCCTGAGAAGGAGCCTATAAGCGTCCCGGCAAGAGCAAGCATCGCAACCCATAATTCGGTAGACAACCAGTGCCCCCTCCTACTGCGCCTTGTCGGCTGTTCGCACTTTGCCTGTGCTTTCCATCATATGCAGCGGAACAGGAATATGTATATAGCTCCGGAAGCCGGAACATTAAGCGAAACTGCCGGCCAGGCCGGCAGTTTCAAGTTGCAGACAAACCTTGAAGTCCGTCATTTTAAGACAGCGAAGCAGTCGAAGAACCTTACTCTCGCGACGGGGTTAAGATTCCTCGCAAGAAGGTCCTCCCTTTGGTCAGATCTCCTGCTCGGAATGACATGGAGGGATCTTTATTCGCTTCAGATTCCGGATAAACACGACGGTATTGATGAATTGGAAGATCAGCGTGATGCCGAATATGATCTTGAGCGGCAGGAGGATGTTGTCCGCAAGGACAACGGCACAAAAATAAATCGTCACAAGAAAACTGACCAGCGATCTGGCGGTTGCCGATTTATTATAGACAAACCCGGCGCTGAAGTAAAAGCTCAGGGCTGCCGCCGCCAGCGCAAGGCATTGATAGCAGTAGCTGAGCAAAACTGGGTTTGCCGCGTTGTCCTTATAAAGAATGATCAGCCAGTAGCAGAAAAATATCGGGGGAATAAGCGAAAACAGGAGCAATTCCGTGCCGCCGCGGCCTTTGTACGCGCCGCGCGCCAGAAAAACAAGTGCGAAAGCGGTGACCGCCGCCAGAAAGATCCAGACAATATCAATAACAGTCATGACTGTGCGTTTTTCAAAGAAGTAAAGGATATCGGCGGCAATCCAGCCCAGCG
>JAAYBH010000460.1 GCA_012718935.1 Clostridiales bacterium | reverse complement strand
CTGGAATATGTCAAAATAATCAGATAAAATATGAGTGAAAACGCTGTCAAGTAACAATTCAGTTCAGTTAAGTTCAGAATTTACAAAGGAGGTACGCATGAAAAAATACGTTTGTACCGTTTGCGGATTCGTATATGATGAAGCGAAAGGAATTCCAGAAAAGGGGATCGCACCGGGGACAAAATGGGAAGAGTTGCCCGACGATTGGGTTTGTCCGCTGTGCGGCGCAACAAAGGGAGAATTCTCCGAGCAAACGACGGACAGCAAAGCTGCCGCCAAATCTGTGGTACCCCAGGACACTGACGGCGGTGAAATGCGGGAGCTTTCATTTGCTGAGCTGAGCGTGCTCTGCTCAAACCTTTCAAAGGGCTGTGAAAAGCAATATCGTTCGGAGGAAGCTGAGCTCTTTCTTCAGCTGGCGCACTATTTCGGCAGCAAAGCCGCCCCTGTGAAATCGGGATCGTTTGATGCGCTCAGCAAACTGATCGATGAGGATTTGAGTACGGGGTATCCGTCTGCAAATGCAATAGCGGCGGGGCAAGCGGACAGAGGCGCAATGAGAGCGCTCGTCTGGGGAGAAAAGGTGACGCGCATTCTCGCATCGTTGCTGAAAAGGTACGAAGCACAACAAGACGCGCTGCTGGAAGCGACGAATGTCTTTGTTTGTGAAATCTGCGGTTTTGTATTTGTTGGAGATGTTCCGCCTGAGATATGCCCGGTTTGTAAGGTCCCAATGATGAAAATCAAACAAATACAAAGGGGGATTGCGTAATGCATGCGGTACGGAATATCAGGTTGTGCACAAAGGATTGCCTGTGCCTTTATGTCTGCCCGAGCGGGGCGACCGATACGGAGACGGGTCAGATAGACGCCTCAAAGTGCATAAGCGGCTGCCGGGCTTGTGTCGACGCCTGTCCATCTCATGCCATCTCGCTTGTTCCTGAAGCTTTCCCACCGCAGCAGGAAAAGACTGCATCGGTTCAGGGGACTCTGCGTTCGCTGGCTGCCAGCAAAACGGCCCAGGAGAGGATCGCTTCTGAGATTGCCGACAAGGCCACAGATCCCATCGTCAAGCAGTTGGCAACGGCCATCAGTATGTCCAACAGACTGATGGCGGAGGACCTGCTGCGGGAGTCCGGCTATATGCTCCCGCAGAGTCGGGAGACACTTGAGCTTCTGCGCTCTCTGCAGAAAATGCCGCAGCCGGAGGATTTCCCGAAGGAGATTGTTGATAAACTCGTTTTAGCACTTACTAAAAATACGATTCAGGAGGAAAAAGCTATGGAAAAATACCGTTGTACAGTCTGTGGGTATATCCACGAGGGACTGCTGCCCGCCGATTTCAAATGCCCGCGCTGCGGTAAACCGGCGTCGTTTTTTGAAAAAATGGAGGAAAAGAAAGCATCCGATAACAAATATGCCGGAACAAAAACCGAGAAGAATCTGATGGAGGCATTCTCCGGTGAAAGCCAGGCCAGAAATAAATACACATATTTCGCCACTGTTGCGCAGCGGGAGGGGTACGACCAGATCGCTGAGATCTTCCTGAAAACGGCAAGGAACGAACAGGAGCATGCGCGTATCTGGTATGAGGAGCTCGGCCAGATCGGCGGTACGGCTGAAAACCTGCTGCATGCCGCAGAAGGCGAGAATTACGAATGGACCGATATGTATGACCGTTTTGCCAAGGATGCCGAAGCAGAAGGGTTCCCGGAGCTGGCAGCGCGTTTCCGCAGAATCGGAGTGATCGAGAAAGCGCACGAGGAACGTTACCGCGCCTTGTTGAAGAATATTGAAATGCAGCAGGTTTTTGAAAAGAGCGACGAAACCATTTGGGAATGCCGTATCTGCGGGCATCTTGTCATGGGTAAAAAAGCTCCGGAGGTCTGCCCGGTGTGTAAATATTCTCAAGTTTACTTTGAAGTCAGAAAAGAAAACTATTAATTCGGAAATCCTAAACCCGTTGAACTATATATAGAACGGAAAGACAGACCTCCCCGGTGACAAGGAGGTCTGTTATTTCACTCGATGGAGACGGAACCTTACGTCGAGATTTTTGAAGCCTATCAGCAGGATTGTTGGTGAAATGCATCCAATACCATATGTTACGAGGACTTTGTTGCAGAAATCAGCGACATCCCCGAAGGCAAAGAAGAACGGCCGGCATGAAACCGAATAACTGATTGATATAGTAGAAAACAGTAGAAAACGGTTGAGGTTTTAGGTATACTCAAACTTGGATATTGACGGAAAGTATGATTGTGCATGCTTTGCTGTTCTTCTTCGTGTTTTCTTTACACTGTACAAAACGGAGAGGAGAAACATAACTAAATCTATGGAAAAGGTGTATTAAATGGCAGATTACCACAGCTTAAGCAAATCTGAGTTGCAGGAAAAATTGAAGGAGCAGCAGGATCTTCTTGAAGAGGTCACAGAAGAACGAATGATCATTTTAGGCCAGGAAAACTTACATCTGTCGAGCAAATTAGTTACTAAATATCAGGATGAGTTGAATGAAATCAAGGAAAACATCTCAAAAATAGAAAAATTGCTTGAAATAATAGAATAAAACTGATTGATACTAAAAATGGCAAGTTGCTAAGCTGCAAACCTTGCGTCAAGAATTTAAACACATAGGAGGGCGGCATTAACAATGGATGAAAGAATACAAATGGCCGGACAGAAATGCGACGAGTACCGTGTCTCGGGATATCGTTGTTCCGAATCGCTGATACGAGGGTGCGCCGATGCGATGGGCATTGTACTGTCTGATGAAATGCTGAGGGCAACCGGCGGGTTCAGCGGAGGTGGCGGCGGGGCTCACGAGGCATGCGGCCTTCTTGAGGCCGGAGTCGCGCTCATATCGCTGCTGCATGGACGATCCGACAAATCGGTGGACGACAATGGATGCTATTATCTGATCCGAATTTATCACGAGAAATTCCGCCGGACATTCGGTACGGTCAGGTGCAGAGAACTACGACCCGAGTACTATTATTTAAAAGGTTTTTATGATTGCGCACCTAATTTTTCTAAAGCGGCACAGATCCTGACCGGCATCCTGGTGGATGCCGATAAGCTCATCAGGGAAATGCCTGATGTGGAACGTATTCCTCCGCATAATCTTAATGGGTTGAAAATAACATGACGTCGGCTGATAATACCTCAAGCTGTAGTGCTTCGGTAGCCGAATAATTATGTTTAAAGCTTTCGGTCTTTGCTGAAACCGAAAGCTTTTTTATCTTATTCCCGCGAGAAAACTTCCGCTTCTATAAGCGGGAGATGAATCGCGGAGTGCTGCTTAAGGCTAAATACTGCGTGTTAAACTTGTAAAAACTACCTGTCTATGGTATAATTATGGCAACCAAACCATTGGTACATAAGGATTTTT